>CAKZKZ010000934.1 GCA_937124495.1 uncultured Dokdonia sp.
ACCTTGAGTGGAGTCGAAGTGATGAAGCAGAAAAAAATAGTACTAAAAATTAAATAAGATATCAATGCTACTAGAAGTAAAAAATATTTACAAATGGGTCACTCAAGGTGGTCGAAGAATCTTTCTATTAAACGATCTTAATTTCAAAGTGGAAGAAGGCGAATTTATTTCTATTATGGGGCCTTCTGGTTCTGGAAAATCTACATTACTTAATGTTATAGGTATGTTAGACGGGTTTCAAGAGGGAGAATACACTTTTTTAGATGAGCCAGTACATACGATGAAAGAAAAGCATCGTTCTAAACTCTACAAAGAGTATATCGGATTTGTGTTTCAACAATATCATCTTATTGATGAATTAACTGTGTATGAAAATATAGAAACTCCCCTACTCTATAAAAATATTAAAAGTTCAGAGCGCAAAGCACTCGTTGCTGATATGCTTGACCGATTTAATATTGTAGGGAAAAAAGATCTATTTCCTTCTCAATTGAGTGGAGGTCAACAACAACTTGTAGGAATTGCAAGAGCACTCGTGGCAAAACCAAAACTAATTCTGGCAGACGAACCTACTGGAAACCTTAACTCACAACAAAGCACGGAGATCATGGAACTCTTTACTGAACTTAATAAAGAAGGGGTTACCATCATTCAAGCGACACATTCAGAATCAAACGCTTCATACGGTTCTCGTACAGTTCATCTTCTGGATGGAATGCGAGATCGCAACATAAAATAACATCGATCAATATATCTAGTTATGAAAATCAACATCTTTTTATTAGGGCTACTGATGGTGCCTTTAACTTTTTTCGCGCAAAGCGAAAAAAGAAAACCATTAACATTAGAAGCCTGTATAGACAAAGCACTTGAGAATAATCTTGGGCTTCAAGTAACAACTCTTGCTGCCCAAACAACCGAAGTACAGTTAAAACAACAGAAAAACAGTTTACTTCCTAACATCAATGGAAGATATAATCTAGGTGTTACTAGTGGACGAAGTATAGACCCTTTTACCAATGATTTTATAAATGAACAACTTACGTTTTCTAATGTTGGTCTCAGTCTGGATGCACCTATTTTTAATGGTTTTAGACGAATAAATAGTCTTAAACAAGCAAGGTTTAATCTTAAAGCTTCAGAAATGGAAGTAGAAGCTGCACGACAAACGTTGGCACTTAATGTAACACTGGGATATCTAGAAATCCTAAATAATAAGGCTTTATTGAAGTTAGCTAAAACTCGTATAACAACGACTCAAAGGCAACTTGACCGACTTACCACATTATTTGAAGAAGAGTCTGGTGATCCTGTGGAATATCGAAATCTACAAGGACAAATGGCAAATGATAAGGCGAATCTAATTACTACGGAGAATGCACTTGAAACTTCGTTAATTAACCTCAACACACTTGTAAATCCGAATGAACCTATTACCGTAGTAGGGCTAGACGATTTTGACATGGATGTTAATTATAGTTATACTTTTGATGCTATTTATATGGAAGCGTTATCTTCTTTTCCAAGTATTAAAGCTTCAGAGTTACGAACCAAAGCTGCTAAAAAAGGCATTGCAGTTGCTAAAGCAGATTATACGCCAGACATTAGCTTATTTGCAAATCTGAGTTCTAACTATTCTAGTGCTGCACGCCTATTTACAGCATCTGGAAGTTCGTTACAAGAGACCTCTAGTTTTGTCACAGTAAATGGAGAAAACCTATCTGTTTTTGATACACAAACTAATTTTGACAGTGCTTCTATTTCTTATACTGATCAGCTAGATAATAACCTGAGTACTTCGTATGGTGTTGCGATGAGTCTTCCAGTATTTAATGGGTTTCAGGCAAAGAATAATGTAGCTTTAGAAAAAATAAGAACACAAGAGGCGACGGTCTTAGAAGCTCAAATCAAGTTAGAATTAAAACAAACGATCCAACAAGCTTACAATACTATGCTTGCAGATCACGATCGCTATACGATTTTACAGCATCAAGTGACTGCTTACAAAGAGGCTTTTAGAATCGCCGAAATCCGTTTTGATGAAGGCTTATCAAATAGTATAGACTATGTCGTGAGCAAAAATAATTTAGATACTGCCGAGATTAGTTTAGCCAATTCAAAATTCTCTTATGCACTACGTATCAAGATATTAGAATATTATCGGGCTCGTATATAAGTGATTGAATATTTGACTTTAAGGATGATATTATCAAAAAATCAATATATACGTTACTGAATATATGGAGTAATGTAAAAAGCCACCTTTTTTAAAAGGTGGCTTTTTACATTATTAGATTGTTATAAAGTATCTCTAATTATTATCTAATACTTTATTTCCATGCTTTAACATTTATTTACAGGTGATGCGTGACTTCTATCCAATCTTACTGAGTTACTTCCTACTACACTTAATGTAATCCTAGAAGAAGCTTGCTCTCCACTTCCACTTGCTGCATCTAATCCAAATGAATATATTTTAGTTTCAGATATAGTTTCATTCATATCTGAGAATACAGTTGCACCATCACTACAAGAGCTTATCCCACTGTATCCTGCTTCCCCTGATCTTGTTATACTTACTTGTCTTGTCTCTCCTCTAGGGACATTTACACTTACTGACATACAAGAGTCGCATGTGGTTTCCACTGGAGTTTTTACTATTGTCGCATCATTGCTTCCTTCTGTTGGAGTATCACAACCTATAATAGAAATAACCTCTCCATTAGTATCAATGTTATAGCTTTTATTTTCCTGAAATACATTAGGTGGTTCTGAATACCCTACTCTATGAGAAGGCGAATCTGGTTTATATCGCGTAGTTAAACTACTATCAGTATAGAATATATCTCCTACAACAGGTATATAAATAGGAGGATCTACATTTCCATTAAGAGTCCAAACTTCTGTCCAATCTGCAGGTGCAACTTTACAATTGCCCAATCCAATATAATATGGATTAACAGCAGGTTTACCGCAGTTTCCTATTTCAAATATTGGATTATCAGGGTCTGAAAACCATTCACCCCAGTCATCATCATCTCTTACTTGTACTTGAAACGCGTACTTACCATCATCAGTTAGATTTGGAGTTTGAAGAATTGTTGCATTCGTTATATTCGTTATACCTGGATATTCTACTACTACCCAATCATCATCATTAGTACTTATCTCTGGTCTGTATCGCATTTGCACAGCTTTTATAGAATCTCCATCTACATCATTTGTTTGAATTGTAAATTGTAATTGACACATATTTTTATTTTTATACAGGACAAGACATCTCTACATACTATAGAAATAATAGCATCTATTAAAACCACCTTGTCCTTTAATTTATCTTTTATTTGCTTAAAATTCTCTTGTTAATTATCTAGTAGGTCTAGTTGGTTCACAGCAGTTTTCATCGTCAACAAAGCCAATCCCGCTTACTACTGGAGGATTGTTTGCTCTTACATTTTCGCAACAAGCTCCTTCAGAGAAGACAATTCCTACTACCTCTGGCAGGTTATTTTGTTGAGTAATCGCAACGTCTATTGTTTCGCTACAACCATTACCAGATACTATAACCCGTATTAGTTTTGGTATCACTTTAATAGCTCGATTATAAGAGTAACTAACAATTCCGCTCATTGGACTTTCAGATATAAAATTACCATTGTTAAAAAAGTCCCATTCGTATTCATAATTATTTATACGACTACTACTATTTAAGCTTGTAATAGTAAAGACGACTACTGTATCAAGTAGGTCGGTTTTAATAACATCAGTGACTTCTATTTGCACTTGCGCTTCTCGTGTAACCCTAATAGAAGCATTGGTTGGTTTATCATTAACGGTAAATGTAAGTTCT
This sequence comes from uncultured Dokdonia sp., assembly GCA_937124495.1. GTDB lineage: Bacteria > Bacteroidota > Bacteroidia > Flavobacteriales > Flavobacteriaceae > Dokdonia. Next base: position 3,851 of record CAKZKZ010000934.1, read on the forward strand.
GTATTATAAAGACTTTCACTTACGAGTGTTGGATCAAAATAATATTGCCCATTAGAGAATGTGACGCCTCCATTAAGATTTGATACAACATTTGCTTTAACAATACCATTTTGTGGTGACACGGTAAAAGGTATTGGTTCTGCTTTTGCACAAATCACATCTTGAGGTAGGCTTAGTCTAGCTTCTATTTTTGGTGTACAACATAGGTATGGTAATGAAAAGTCTGCAATTACTGCTGGATTTCTTTCTGATTCGTATACCAAGACAAATGTTCCACCTGGTGCTACTCCTCCGGTATGTTCTATACCAGGGTGCTGCTCTACATATTCTTTATAATACGCTTTAGAAAGATCTTTGTTATCAATCAATTCTTCTAAAGAAAGTGACATTACATCAAACGATAATTGATGATCATCTTTCTTTGTATTAAGTGTATTAGCTACTAAATAATAAGGTTGTGATTGATGTCCTTCTATTCTATAAAATGTATTTTTCTCTAAATTATCACGAGGATCGACTATGGTTAAGATAGTTTCAATAATACTATGCACATTACTTACTTCTGTTGCGTTTGCATCTCAATCAATCGAATATGACTGGCTGACCTTAGGGAAAAAATCTGGTTCAATGTCTGTAAACGTCTTTGATGACAAACACTCCATCACAACTTTCGAGTTCAATGACCGTGGTCGTGGCCCCAAAATA
>CAKZKZ010000935.1 GCA_937124495.1 uncultured Dokdonia sp.
GCTCATCGAGTAGTAATACATTTCCTTCTTCTTTCAAAGTCATGGCAAGGTGCAAACGGTTACGTTCTCCTCCTGAAAGTGTTGCAACTTTTTTATTTTGTTCGCTTCCGCTAAAATTAAAACGACTTAAATAGGCTCTAGAATTTACTTCCTTCCCTCCCATAAGCACTAAATCTTGCTCATCTGAGAAGTTTTGCCAGATCGTTTTCTCTGGATCAATATTACTATGACTCTGGTCTACATAAGCGATTTTTGCGCTATCTCCTACAGCAAAACTTCCTTTATCTGGAGCTTCCTCTCCCATGATCATTTTGAAAATAGTGGTCTTACCCGCTCCGTTAGGACCAATAACACCAACAATTCCTGCTTGAGGAAGGTTAAAATTTAAATCTTCATATAACAGTTTATCCCCAAAAGCTTTGCTTACACCTGTAGCTTCAATCACATTTGTTCCTAAACGAGGTCCATTTGGAATGTAGATTTCAAGCTTTTCATCCATTTGCTTTTGATCTTGACTCATCAACTTATCATAGTTCTTCAAACGCGCTTTTTGTTTCGTTTGACGACCTTTAGCACCTTGGCGAACCCAATCAAGCTCACGCTCTAAGGTTTTTTGACGCTTAGAAGCTGTTTTGCTTTCTTGTGCCATACGTTTCGATTTTTGATCTAACCAAGAAGAGTAATTTCCTTTCCAAGGAATCCCTTCTCCTCTATCAAGTTCAAGAATCCACCCTGCTACATTATCTAAGAAATATCGATCATGCGTTACAGCAATGACAGTTCCTTTGTATTGCGCTAAGTGATGTTCTAACCAATGTACAGATTCTGCATCCAAGTGGTTGGTAGGTTCATCGAGTAACAATACATCTGGTTCTTGCAATAATAGTCTACATAAGGCAACACGTCGTTTCTCTCCTCCAGAAAGGATTCCTACTTTTTGATCTCCTGGTGGTGTACGTAACGCATCCATGGCAATCTCAAGTTTTGTATCTAATTCCCAAGCACCACGTGCATCTATTTCATCTTGTAGTACAGCTTGACGCGCCATCAGTTTTTCCATCTTATCGGCATCGCTATATACTTCTTCTAGACCAAATTGATCGTTTATACTATTATACTCATCAAGTATTGCTACCGTTTCAGCCGCACCTTCTTTTACAATTTCTAATACAGTTTTCTCTGGATCAAGTTTTGGTTCTTGCTCTAGATACCCTGTTGTAAATTCTTTATCAGAAGTTACTTCTCCTTGAAAATTAGTGTCAAGTCCAGCAATAATCTTCATTAAAGTAGATTTACCAGAACCATTCAGACCTAAAATTCCAATTTTAGCTCCGTAAAAAAAGCTTAAGTATATTTTTTTTAATACAGGTGTTTGTGCGCCTGGAAAGGTTTTTGAAACCCCAGACATAGAAAATATTATTTTTTTATCGTCACTCATAGTTGTATGGATTTTCGCGAAAGCGAACGTATTATTTTTAGTTGGTTATTTTTCAATTGTTAGGTTTTGCTAAATTACAAAATCCTATGACGTTTTTTGCTCTAGAACTTCACGCATTGCTTTTGCCTTTAATAAGCACTCTGCATATTCTTTATCTGGATTTGATTTTGCAGTAATTGCACTTCCCACCGAATAGGATATATAATGATCTGCTGCATTATAAAGAATGCTACGTATAATGACATTAAAATCAAAATCTCCTTCTGGTGTAAAGTACCCTACCGCACCACTATACAAACCACGTTTGGTCTCTTCAAGCTCCTCTATAATCTCCATGGCTCGTATCTTAGGAGCTCCGGT
>CAKZKZ010000936.1 GCA_937124495.1 uncultured Dokdonia sp.
ATTGACAATCAAATTATTAAAGAAAAAGATTTATACATTCCGACCAATGGCTGGCGAGGATTTATAGGTGGCAATGTACCGCAAGTATTATATTTAAAGCCTGAACAAATTATTCAAGATTCCAGCATTCGAATTGCTCCTAATGTTTTAGAACCCCTCAATCAATATCATCCAAGTCGAGTATATTTGACCAATTTAAGTGCGACTCCCGCTATTAATAGCACTCGTTTTGAACTAGAAACAGATTTTCGATTGCTACAAGCTACGGATAAAAGTAAGTGTCAAAAAATAGCTATTGTAGTTATTGGGACGGAAGATGTTTATCAGCAATTCTAGATATGTGAGAAAAAAGGTAAAAATCGTAAATTAGCGGCATGAAAGAATTAAAGATAGATGCCCTGTTTAAGCTTACAAAAAGTAAATTTGATAGATTTAAGGACAACCGAGCGGAGAATAAGCAATACAAACTAGGAGATGCCTTACAAAGTGGGTTAGCGATTTTCTCCTTGAAAGATAGTTCGTTGCTAGAATTTAACAAACGAATTCCAGAGCGAGCGAAAAATCTAGAACGGATATTTAAAATTAATGAAGTTCCTCCAGATGGACAGATGCGCAAAATAATAGATGAGGTAAATCCTATACAGATAGAACGGGTCAAAAAAGCAGTTATCCAACAAATTAAATCAACAGGCTTGTTGAAAGAGTTTGAATATTTCAAAGGTTACAAACTATTACTGATAGACGGAGTGCATCATTTTAGTAGTGATACCATAAAATGTGTGAACTGCCAAGAAACACATCATCAAAATGGGACGGTAACTTATTCTCATTCGATGTTATCAGCGGTCATAGCGCATCCAGAAAAGAAAGTGGTACTTCCTTTGTGTGAAGAACCTATTATCCATCAAGATGGGGTGACAAAAAATGATTGTGAATTAAATGCTTCCAAACGCTTATTGAAAAAAGTGCGCACTAGACATTTAGGAGAAAAATTTATTCGAGTAGAAGACGCCTTGTATGCCAATGGACCACATGTTCGGGAGATACAAACAGATGGAGATAAATTTATAATCCGAGTAAAACCAGGTAGCGGAGCAGGAAGTGTCATAGAACAGTATGAGACTTTGTTAGAAATGACGGATAAAGATAGAGTGATAAGCCAAAAACAGGCAGCTAAAGCCGATAAACTCTTTAAAAGACATGGAATAGAGAAGCCAATAGCAGCTAAACCTCACGTACATAAAATAGAAGTAAGCGAAGACAAAATTATCAAGGAGTATCATTATGTCAATGGCTTATACTTAAATGAAACACACAAAGACCTAAAGGTCAATTTTGTACATTATGAAGAACGTTCGGTCAAGACAGGAAAAATAGTAAAGAAGTTTCAATGGATAACAGACATAAAAGTAACAGAAGAAAATGTAGACAAAATAGTCAGAGCAGGTCGGGGTCGATGGAAGATTGAAAATGAAACGTTCAACACCCTCAAAAATCAAGGCTACCATTTTAAACATAATTTTGGGCATGGGGATAAAAACCTCTGTACCAATTTTGCATTATTAATGTTTTTGGCATTTTTGATAGATCAAATACAGCAACTTTCCAATGAGCTATTTCAAAAAGCATTGAAAAAATCAGAATGGAAAAAGTACCTATGGGATGATGTGCGATCTTTTTTCAAAACCATGCCATTTGATTCTATGGAAATGATTTATAATGCCATCATTTACGGCTTTAAAATAGAATATTTAGCCATCCGTCAAAATAGCGATTGATCGGAAGTAGTAGACTTAATCCCTTTCGTGTTGAACTAAAATTGATTGACTAAAACTGATTTGTTTATATGTTTTAGCCGGGACAGGATATTGTATAGCTTGAAAAATCGGCTTATTTCTCTAGTCGAAAAGTGAAATTTTCTCTTTTAATCAACCTATTCCCTTCAATGCTTATTAACTTTACTTTTTTGCAAACCTAATTTTGGAATTTTATTTCCATATCTAGAATTGCTGGATGTTTATATGTTTCAACTCAGTATTCCCGGTTGTGTTGGTACTTTGCGACAATATATTGATGGACAATCCCTTCCTGGAAAAAACCATGATTTCTCCGCTTTAGGAATTACGCCTACCGATTGGACTAATTTTAAAGTACATACTCAGGCGAATCAATTGCAGGTGTTTATTAATCAGCAATTAGTTTACAAACAAGTTTTGACCGATGATATTGGGATGGTTGGTGGCGCACAATTTGCTTTTGAGGGATTGGGAGAAGTGCGGACGCTACAGTTTAATGATGAGGCACAGGTGGTTGATTTGTTGGAATAAATAATTTAGGAATTACGGCAAATATTCCTTCTGAACTGCTTAATTCTTTTTTAAATAGGGCTAGTAAAATAATCATAATTAGCTATAAGTCTATTTAAAAACCTACTTATAGCTGATTATAGTTCTATATTTGGCTATAAGTAGGTGAAAATACCCACTTATAGCTAAATATATAAAGTTGACAATAAACGCTTTGTTTGACTAAACTCATAAAACAACTTAAAAATTACTAAAAACAACAGATGAATAAATATATCACCCTCTCCTTTTACTTTCTACTAGCCTCCTTCAATAACTTCGCCCAATCAGAAAAAGTAAACATCCTACAAGCACCCAACGATTGGAAAAAAGAATCCTTCACCTTCCCTCTAGACTTTGCG
>CAKZKZ010000937.1 GCA_937124495.1 uncultured Dokdonia sp.
CGGAACACAAAGAGAATTTGTAGGACACTTTACACTGAAAAGATAAAACCAAATACAAACACATAGAAACAAAAAAAACTCCTAGCATTTGCTAGGAGTTTTTTTATAACAATGCTAATTATGATTCTTTTTCTTTTCTATATTTATGTGGGGTGTATCCTGTGAATTTTACAAATGCTTTGTTAAAAGTCACATTATTATTAAAGCCTGATTCAAATGCAATAGCTATAATTTTCGCATTCTTGTAACTAGGATTTAAAAGAAGTTTTTCAGCATACTCTATTCTTGTTGCATTTACATAGTCATTAAATGAGATATTCATTTGTTCTGATAGGATTTGTGATAAATGATGTTTTTGTTCCCCAGTTTGGATACTTAATTCTGTAAGGTTTACTTTTTTGTTTAAGAAAAAAGGGGTGTTACTTTTAAATTTTTCTAACTTTTCAATGATTCGTTTTTTGTCATTTTCTTTAAGGGAGTTCTTAAAATATTTTATTTGAAATTCTTTAATAGTATCTGGATATGTATACAAGATAACCCCAGCAAATAACACAATGGTTGCTGCTAATGTATAATATACCGCAAAATCAGTATACGAATTTGCAAAGGCGGTTAGATAAGATTGTATAATCGCTGTTAGAAAATAGATGATGGCTATAACAACAAGGTATATTGCTTTAGGGTGTTTTTGTAAAAGTTTTTTTCTCATAATGACGATGAGCATAATAACTCCATATAATACTACATGTGTAGTTCTTATATAATTTAATGGCATTATATAGTCTAGAAATCTTTCTGAGGCAAAAGAAATACGCTCTAGTCCGGGTAATCTATATAAAGGAATAAGGAAAAAAGAGATGAATAGAATAAAAGGGATGAAATGCCATAGTTGATTTTTTATAGATACATCGTGGCCTTTTATTATAGAAGAAAAATGAAACCATAATAAGGGACCTAATAATAAACAAATAGGATATAGAATAAGAAAAAAATGTGGATATAGCTTAAGGATAGGACTTGTTTCATATAGAAAGTTAAATTGATCTAATGTGAAGCATAAAATATACAAGGCTATATATTTATTACCAAGTACATCTTTAGAGTAAAAAAGACCACCTGCTACAAATATCCCAAGTATACAATATAGGAATATGAGATAGCGTAATATTTCCATTACAAACAATATACTTAAAAATAATTATTCTTTATTCGATTTTGACTGATCTTAAGGTTCTTTTGAATTGTTCTGAATACTTTGCAAACAAAAACTATGTATAAATCTCTTTTCGTTTTTGTGTTTGTTTGTGTGTTATTTTATTCTTGTAATAAAGAAGATTTTGAGCTACAAGCTGTAGATCCGTCACTTTCTGACGTAAGTAATATTGAAACCGCTTGTCAGACTGCTGTCTATGATTATTGGGCGGGATCAGAGCACGTGTTACCATATCCTGTAGGAGAATCCTATCGAGTAGATTTAAGTCAGTGTACGGGTTCTTTTCATGGACCAGGTGAACCAGATCAATTTGCAGTTGATTTTGCAATGGATATAGGATCTCAAATTACAGCAACACGCGCAGGTGCCGTAGTACATATAGAACAATCTGGCCTAGATTTTGGTTTTCCTAATAATGTTGTTGTAGTGTATACAGGAGATGCATACGATCAATATATGCATCTTACACAAGGAGGCGCTGCAGTAACTGTAGGGCAAAATGTTGCGCAAGGACAGCTTATAGGTTTTAGTGGCGCTACAGGTTTAGCAGGATATCCACATTTGCATTTTGTAGTAACAAGTAATGATGGATGGGAATACCCTTATGAATCTGTGCCACATAACTATAAGAATACAACAATTAATGAGCGAGGACCTGAATCAGGAGGTGTTTACAACGCCCTACCATATTAAGTTATTTATCTAAAGAGATCCCAATCTAATTTTAAAGAAAAGACATTGGAATAAATGGCAGCACTTTGATCACCAATATCTGTAAGAGCATAATCAACGTGGATTCCTTTGTATTTAAAACCTACACCTATATTAGGCTGAAAACCTATTGAAGTAGAGTTGTCTAATTGTGTAATCTCTTGAAAATTTCCTACGCCAGCTCGTACGTATACGAGTTCGGAATAACCAAATTCAAAACCAAATGCTGGTGTTATACTTGCAGCCGAAGAGGAGACAATGTCATTTGTTTGAGCAAACCGAACATTAAGATCCATTTCTGCTTTAAAGCTATAGTCATAATGATGTACCCATGTTCTTCCAAAACCTACTTGTAATTTTGGAATGGTAATCTCAGTGCTTTCAGGAAGTTCTTGGTTTTGGCCTTCTACGGCATCACTAATGGTAGCAAATTCATCTTCATCAATACTCCATGCATTCACTGTCGTTGTAATATCACGTGCCATTAATCCAAAATTCCATTTTCCTTTTTGCCACTGTAATCCAATATCAATACCAAAGCCCCAACTATTTGCAAAATCTCCAATAACACGGCGTACTACTTTTGCATTTGCTCCTATATTAAGACCATCTAGAGGAAGTTCACGAGCATACGAAAAGGTAACAGCCCAGTCTGCAGTAGAAAATAAACTAATTCTATTAAAATCAATATTCCCCTCGGCGTCTATAAGTTGTGTTGTATTTAAAATATCATCTACTCCAAATCTAATCACAGAAATTCCAATAGCACTTTTATCATCAAGAGGCTTGGCAAAAGCTATATAGTCATAATTTGCAATATTAGCAAAATAGGAAGCGTGCATGATAGAGACTTGATTATCTTCTAGATGAACAAGTCCTGCAGGATTCCAATATCCCGAATTAACGTCATTTGTACTGGCTACAACAGCGTTACTCATTCCTAGAGCAGCAGCATCTACTCCTATGTTTAAGAACTCGTTAGAGTACTTACGCACGGCTTGCGCACTTACGGATATCGTAAGTAGTATAAAAATTATGGTAAGGTTCTTTTTCAAAAGCAGTAATTTCGGGGCAAATATCCCCTTTTTATTACATATTCTAAACTTTATTTTAATCGAGATATTGTTCATATAATTACATTATTCATTTTCTTTCCTATTTTTACACAAATACTAATGATGAGACTCAAAAAATATATACCTAATGCCCTTACGATGGGTAATCTTTTAAGTGGCTGTATTGCTGTTTTATTTGCCGTTCACGATCAGATGGAATACGTAGCTATTTTTGTAGCGCTTGGTATCTTTTTTGATTTTTTTGATGGTTTTTTCGCACGCCTTTTTAACGTACAAAGCGAGGTAGGGCTTCAATTAGATTCCCTAGCAGATATGGTGACGAGTGGAGTAGTGCCTGGCATTGTGATGTATCAACTATTACTAGATGCAACAGATATCCCATGGGGAGCTTCCCTAGATGCATATCATTTTAATATTGCGTATATAGGATTTATCATTACGATGGCTTCTGCCTACCGTCTTGCAAAGTTTAATGTAGATGATCGTCAGACCAATTCATTTATCGGGTTGCCTACACCTGCAAACACCCTTTTTATCATCAGTATTCCTTTAATTTTGATATATGGAGAGTACGCTTTCGCGAAAGCGGTATTCACTAATCCATATGCCTTAATAGCGATAACTATTGTAAGTGCCTATATGCTCAATGCAGAAATCCACTTATTTGCACTCAAATTTAAGACGTGGAATTTTGCCAAAAATAAAGTTCGCTATTTATTTCTTGTAGCAAGTGTTGTTCTTATTGTGTTTTTGCAATACGTCGCCATTCCATTATTAATTGTACTATATGTATTGTTATCATTAGTTTTTCCAGATAAAAATATAGTTTCTGCTGAAAAGGAATAACTATTTTGACTTTAGAAAGTATCTTTGCAAAAAAAATAAGATACTTTCATGACAAACTCAGATATAAGAGCCTTAGAACCTAAAGTGCTCTGGAATAAATTTGCAGATCTTAATGCCGTACCACGTCCTTCAAAAAAAGAAGAGCGTGTCATACAGTTTATGAAAGATTTTGGAAACAATCTCCATCTTGAAACCATAGAGGATGAAGTTGGAAACGTAATTATACGCAAACCCGCAACATCAGGAATGGAGAATCGTAAGATGGTGGTCATGCAATCGCATCTTGATATGGTACATCAAAAGAATGGAGATACTACATTTGATTTTGATACGCAGGGTATAGAAATGCATATTGATGGGGATTGGGTACGAGCAAAAGGAACGACACTAGGGGCTGATAACGGCTTAGGTGTTGCTACTATTATGGCTATACTAGAAAGTACAACCATTGAGCATCCAGCTATTGAGGCATTGTTTACCATAGATGAAGAAACTGGAATGACAGGTGCTATGGGATTAAAGGGAGGTATCTTAAAAGGAGATATTCTTTTGAATCTAGATACCGAAGAAGATGATGAAATAGGCGTAGGGTGCGCTGGGGGTATCGATGTTACTGCAACCAGATCATATACAGAAGAAGAGATAGGTGATGGTAAAACAGGATATACAATTGCTGTAAAAGGTCTTCAAGGCGGACATTCTGGAATGGATATTCATAAAGGATTGGGGAATGCCAATAAATTAATGAACCGTTTATTATTTAATGGTTTTGAAAATTTTGGATTACAGATAGCATCTATAGACGGAGGTAGCTTACGTAATGCCATTCCTAGAGAAAGTGTTGCTACGGTGGTCGTAGATACGGTACAGCAAGAAGCTTTTGAGTTTGAATTTAATACACTGTCAAAAACAATACAAAAGGAATTTGAAACTCTTGAGCCTAGTCTTGAAATTGAGCTTTCTCAAGTAAATCTTCCTGCAAAAGTAATGGAATTGGGGGTTCAAGAAGGTTTAACGAAAGCATTGTATGCTGCTCATAATGGTGTGTATCGTATGAGTCCGGATATTGTAGATCTAGTAGAAACTTCAAATAATATAGCACGTGTTATAGTAAAAGAGGGCGCTATTAAAGTGGGATGCCTTACACGATCTTCTGTAGAGAGTTCTAAAGTAGATCTTGCAAATGCACTTAGAGCTACATTTGAATTAATAGGTTGTGATGTTGAGTTATCTGGAGATTATCCAGGATGGGCTCCAAATATGAAAAGCCCAGTTCTTCAAGTTCTTGTAGATAAATACAAACAAATTAATAATTCCGAACCTAATGTAGCAGCATGTCATGCAGGTTTAGAATGCGGAATATTAGGACAGAACTATCCAGATATGGATATGATTTCTTTTGGTCCTACTATTAAAGGAGCACATTCTCCAGATGAACGTGCAAGTATTTCTTCTGCTCAAAAGTATTGGAATTTTGTTCTTGAAATTTTAAAAGATATTCCTGTAAAATAAACGGGATAAATTACATAAAAAAAGTGCTAGAGAGTAATCTCTAGCACTTTTTTTATGTAAAGGTATTGAGTAATTACTTTTGAGGCTCTCTAATACTCATTAGTTCTATTTCAAAAACAAGATCAGAATTAGGAGGGATAGCACCACGGAATCCTGCACGGCC
>CAKZKZ010000938.1 GCA_937124495.1 uncultured Dokdonia sp.
AATGGATGGCTTGCTCATTATTTGACTTGTTAAGTCATTCATTCCGGCATAATCTGTTCCGTAACTCCACCATAAGAAATCAATTGTTGCTTGTCCAACAAGAGCAATAACTCCTATTGAAGTCAAAACTGTAGCTGCATTACTGAAAATATTATCTGAAAAAATATAGTTTAAAGATAAACAGAACAATGCTCCAATTAATAGTAACCAATGAGCATAATCAATGGGTGTTTGAGTTTGTATAAATTCATTACCTCCTAAAAGCATTATTTGGTTTATAATTAGAAAAACGAGCCCGATTATAGCGATGATTTTTAATTTCATTAATGTGTTTAAGTATTTAGTTAGTTAGTTTATACTTTCAAAACTCCAACTTTTTTGTTGGTTTAAAAATCATTTTATTCTCAATTGTTAAATAGTAAGGATCAATTGTTATAAATGTTGCGCAACTACTTTATATAATCAACTTCCCCTTCATTACTAGAAACCTCCCTAATATATTCAGGAACTTCAAGAACAGCAAAAGGGGCGAGTGGATCCACATCTTTTCTGTGATATAGATCCCCTAAAAAGCCAAATTCATGATGACGATGTGATTTGAGGTGTGTTACTTTTTTCAGAACTTCTTCTTTTGAGATTTGCCACTCATTGACAAGTTGTTCTATAGAAGGTTCCATAAAGGAGATGTAAGCAACTTCCATTTCGGTATGTAAACGTCTATTTTGAATCAATGAATCTTGCCATACTTGATCTTGGTAGACTCTGAGTTCGTGATTGTATCTTTTTAAAGAATCCAAAAAATCTTCGGAGGAGAGATGGTTCTCAAGATCTATTTGTTTTCTAAACAACTGCTGAATTCCAGATTCATGGCACCACATACATTTGGCAGGTTTTCCAGCCCTAGTCACTTCTTCGTCTCCGACCACTTTTAAATTCCCTTTTAGATCATATAATGCAAAACGAGAGAGTCCGTTAGTCATCACTTCTACCGTTTCAAATTCTTGTATTTCTCCAGTAATAGTGTCTCTCTCGGCAGAGATAAATGCACGTGCTTGTGTTTTGTTATGAATAGAATATTGAATTTCTCTATCTATTTTTGAAATACTACTATTATTAATATAGGCGGTCAATGTATCAAAGGTATACTGTGATTTTAAATCAACTAATTGCAACGGAATATCTACTATTTTATAATAATGATTCGGACTTCCTATCGTGAGTGCAATGTATCTCCCTATGTCTATAGTGCCCTTTTTTTGATATTCTTCTGAGTTTTGAATCACCGTATGTAGCGATTGTAAATGAGGCATTGCTTTCTTAGGAAAACCGACTTTAGAAACATCCAAACGGATGATGTCTTTTGTATGTGTGATTCCTGTTAGTGTGGAGTCTAGCGATATGTTTGATCCTAAAAATGAAAGTGCCCATGTAAGTCCTGCTTTGTTTTTTTCTAGACTGTCTATCTCGTGTGATTTGTTCCATTTTAAATAAATAACATTCGAATCTTGCGTGTTTTTACCACAAGATCCAAGCACTAAAAGTATCAGTGCAAAGAAAATAAGATGACTCCTATTTGAGAAGTGTTTAGTTTGTGGAAATTTCATAAACATAATGGTTTCCTTTATTGATAATACTTCCTTCAAATTGGACTAATGATGTTATTCGAATTGCATCATTATCTACAAGCCATGTTTTGTTTTGAGTGTCATCAAAAAAAGGTTCATGAGTAATAAATATAATCGATTCTTCATTAGTTTTCAAAAGTTGTTTGATGGATGCTATCGTCACATCTGTTCCTTGTTTAAATAGTAAAGAAGGTCTGTTAAAGGTACAATAGCTTTCAAAACTTTCTGTTTTTGTAAAGAATACTTGCTTTCCTATGTAAGCGCTTAGTGCAGTACCATTACATGCTTTTGTTGCTACTATTTTATCTTGCAGCTTATTTTCTTTTAAATATTGAGCCGTTTGCTTAGCAGTTGTAAAGGGTCTTGAGATATCCATAGTAAAAGCATACATGCCGGCTATAAAATGTAACCCAAGTATGGAGTAGATAAGTAGAGGGCGTATTTTTTTAGTAATGTTTTCTGAAAGAGGGAAAACGATTTTTTTTGCTTTACCGCTTCGCTCTCTCTTTGTTCGTGAATCTCCCAAGCTCGATTTCGCGAAAGCGTGTATATCATTCTTAGAAGTAACGGAGGTTTCCATCCACAAAGCGGTGATTAGGAACAGATATAAAATGCCATAGTATCTAGCGGCATTTAATAGGGTGATATAAAAAAATAACCCTGTCAGAATGATACCAACATACATGTATATGACTAAACTTCTGTTTTTGTAGAATAAAAAATAAGGTATTGACAGACTTCCTATGGCAATGATGCCAGCAATAGGTTTGCTATAATTGACAAGAATATGACTATTCCAAAAAGAATGTATCGTGATATCGGGCATGATAAAAATACCTTTAAAAAATGGCGATATACTTTTAGGGATTTTTTCAAGAAAAGAAATATGCTCTCCTTGATCAAAAAAGGAATTGTCTGTAGGAGGGAGGATTTGTAAAAGACTCACCAACGCTAGAATTCCAAATATGATAATGCCAATCCATGTGCTTTTTGAAATACGTAATTCTTTTGTAGCAAGACGCTCTAAAGTGATCATCGCCATGAGTGTTCCAGCCAGAATTAAAAAGATCGCATGACTATTGCTAGCAAGCCCTAATAAGATGGCAATTCCTATAAACTTTACCGTTCTTTGATGATAGAGACTACAGGCTAAGAAAACAAAAAGGATTCCAAGGTTATAGTTTCTACTTAGGATATTATATTCATAAAACATAAAGTATCCAAAAATAAAAAGGAGCTTGAAGATCCAAGAAAATGGGGCTTTCTTTAAAAATATACCTACGGTAAGGGTCATGATACTTATATGGAATACCTGCATCCATATAGGGTTTATAGAGACTCTTGTGATCCAATACAGTATGAGATTCCATCCAATTGGGTGTCCTTCATATCGTGTATTTGTAAAAAGATTTGAGAGCGAACTACTATCACGAGCGAGTAAATAATGATGCGCTTCGTCTAGCCATAATTCATGACGTGTAATACCCCATAGACTCAACGCAAAAAACAATACTGTAATTCCATATACAGCATAGTTAGAATGTTGCCAAGAGTTTGGGTTTGCCATACTTACTTTGTGACTGTCATAAATCCATTGGCAAGAATAGATTTGATTTTAAATTTCATCGCTTTGGTAAGATCTCGATTTTGTGGTTTTGTAATTTCCCTGTGATAGTTTACTTCATTCACCACTCTCTTCACAGCATAATCATAAAACTTCCGAGAATAGGTACGCTTAAAATCAATTTCTCGATCTGTTGAGGTTTCCCAATCAGGTTGCGTGATAATGTCTTTTTCTATTTCTGAATATAGTGACGTTCCTTTAATAGGGTAGGCAATGGTAATGGTAAAATGGGTAGGATTTGCATCTTTAAGATATTGTACCGTTGTATTGATATCTTCTAAATCTTCTCCAGGATACCCAAGCATGATAAAAGTGCCTGTTTCCATATCCATGGAATTGGTTTTTTGAATCGCTTCCTTCACGACATCAACATCTACACGTCGATCCATTGCATCAATAATTTTTTGCGAACCACTTTCTGCACCTATCCAAATACGGTAACAACCCGCTTCTTTTAAAAGCTGTAAGATATCATCATTTAATCGTTCGGCTCTGGTAATACATTCAAAAGGAATCACAGCATCTTGCTTGATGACTTCTTCATGAAAAGCGGTGAGCCATTTATGGCTTACTGTAAATACATCATCAACAAACCAGATAGAATCTGGCGCATAGCTGTCTTTGAGCATTTTTAATTCGGCAGCAACAAGTGCAGCAGGTCTACGTCTATAGCTTTGACCATATACCGCAGTACTACACCATTTGCAGGTATACGGGCAACCACGTTGTGTACTTACCGTCATCGAACTCATCCCGTGATTATCTTTCCACGTTTTGAGATATGTATCCATCGGAATCGCTTCTCTGTTGGGAAGCGGTAACACCGAGAGGTCTTTCATTTTTACACGTGGTTTTGTTTTGGTCACCAAACCGTCTTCTAGATATGCAAGACCTGCTACTTGGGTCACATCTGTATGGTTTACCAGCGCATCGTGTAACTCTGCCATGGTTTCTTCTCCTTCTCCTATGACGAGATATTGAGCACCTGCGTTGAGATAATTTTCAAGGTTGTAACTGATATCTGGACCTCCAAGTACAATCGTAGGAAATCCATATTGAGGATCACTTTTTAAGATTTTTATTAATTTAATGACTTCTACTTTGGTCATCAAATTAGAATAGATCGCGATAATATCGGCTTGTTTTTCTTTAATAAAGGCTAATTGATCTTCTTTAGAATAAAAAGTAGTATCAAAAAGAAAGTTCTCAATGTTTTGATCGTTCAGGTATCCAGAAATATAAAGCTGTCCCAAAGGCGGATACGGCTTCATGATTTTATGCTCCTTCGGATCGTTAGAGAGATAGTATGCGTGTGTCAATAAAACGCTCATTTCTTTTCAAAGCTTATTAAAAAATGGTCTGCATATTTTGCCCAAAAAGGCGATTGAAACCATGACTCTAAAATAATCAAAAGCTTCATAAAACGAGGCTTGTTTTTAAAATAAGGTTCTAAATAGGAAGGGGGGATTGCAATTCCTATTGGTTTACTATGAATGGGATTTGTATACGCTTTCGCGAAAGCGGTCACATCCTTAGGATTATAGTACCAAGTAGGAACTTGTATGCCTTCTACATTGGCATGCACAGCTTTTTTTGTATTTCGCCGAAAGGCCTTCTTAAATTGGAATTTTAGTGAAAAATAGAAACGTTCCCAAAGAGTGTTTTTAGGCATAATGACCATGATAAGCTTTCCTTTTTCTGTCAGTAAGGCTTCTGAGGTTGCTAAGAAATTACGGAGCTGTGTTTCTGATAAACAATTCAATCCGCCAAAATTGGAAAAAATCAAATCAAATTTTCGATCAAATGTGCTAGGTGTAATGGCGGTAATATCTAATGCCTGAAAGGTGATACCTGATTGCTTCTGTTTGGCTATCGCAATCATTTCTTCAGAAATATCAGTAGCAATAACGTGATGTCCTTTCTGATGAAAATAGGAGGCATCTTCTCCTGTCCCACAATTTAATTCTAGAATTTGTAACTGACTTGTCAAGTCTATTTCTTTCTCAAGATAGTCATACACACGATCGCGTTGTGCTTTACCTATGGTAGAATGCGTAAAAATGGCATCGTAATTCTGAGCGTGTATGTCAAAGTCGTTGGTCATTTTTTAACCACAGAGGGCACAGCGTTTTAATTTTTAAATTAGTTCTTATTTTCTTTTTTTCATTGATAAAAAAAGAAATCGAAGATTCACGAAATCCTTTTTATTAAAGTATAATTCAGTGAGCTAAACAAAAAAAATCTAGGCTAGCGAAGCTTTGTTTAAATTTATTGTTCAATCCCTGAATTTCAAAAACTCGCTACGCTCAAACAGTTTGAAATTCTACGGAATTTTCACTTCAAATTTCACTTCAAATTTTCGAATACCAAAAAGCAAATTTCAGGTATAATTCACATAATTCAAATCAATCTTACACTTTTTATGTGCTTACTTTGTGTCCTTTGTGCCTTCTTCGTTTTCTTAGTGGTTAGAAAAAGAATTTAATTATCCATTCGTATGCTGCATATTTTTTAATACCGCTTTATCTATAAAAGCACTTGGGGTATAGTAAAAATATAACGCCATAGATCGTACGGTCTTCTTAGAAATAGATAGTGGGTTCTTGAAAAACGTTTTAAAATTGGCGATCCCTTGACTTTTTCGATATTCTTTATGTACGTATCTATGTAGTTTTTTATAATATGCTGAGTTAAATGTTCCTTGAAACATCATGGCTAGATCATCACTGTCGGTCCAGTTTGCTTTGAGCTGTAAATCATCTTTTACTTTTTCATAAAAAGGGGTTCCTGGAAGTGGATACGAAACAGAGATTCCTAAATTATCAGGAAGTAGCTCCTTAATCATAGATACTGTTTTTTCAATATCTTCTTTGGTTTCCTCCAAATATCCAAACTGAATAAAGAACGCAACTTTGACGTTTTTCTTTTTTAGAAGTCGGGTGGCTTCATAGATTTGTTCTACTTTGGTGTCTTTATCCATAGCGTCGAGAATCTTCTGCGAACCACTCTCAGCACCAACCCATACTTCTTTCAAACCACTTTCTGCAAGGGCATCT
>CAKZKZ010000939.1 GCA_937124495.1 uncultured Dokdonia sp.
GCAGCAATAATATTATCCATAGAGGATAGCGCTGGAATTTCTCTCATATAGGCAGCTTGACCATACGAGGTGGGCGACATAGATTCATCTTGAGCGTATACTGAAAACGCACAAAATAAACATAAAATAACGATAGTAATTTTCTTCATTTTGGTTAATATAATTTGTTAATAGTTAGTTAATTTAATAAAAACAAAGGTAGTATTGACAGAATTATTGCCAATAAATTAAGAAATCGTTATTTCTATGGCAAACCCATAATACGCCTCTGGAAAACAAGTATAAAAAAGAGCTTGACAAAATGTAAAACAGCATTTTTAAAACAATGCTTTTATCCTTAGATAAGGGAAAATTTGAACATTTTGATTTTATTTTATAAAAAATCGCTCTAAAAAAACACTGCGCAAAAAGACTGCGCATTAGCATTTCATATTTGCACTGTAATTAAGTTTTGAATGACCTCATCTTTTGGAATCAGCTGAGGGAAATCAAAAGAAGTGTCCCGTCATAACTTGGGGTATGACGGGATTTAAAAAAAGAATCAAAAGGAGCGCAATTTGATGGTGGTGATCATCTTAGAATATACATTGCTACATACTGAGGATGTTGTTTGTTTATTTGACAAATGCATGATTGCGCTCTGAATACATACTCACTATATGTGAATAATAAAGTGTCTGTAGTGTAATGGCTAGCACGGTAGGTATATCCTATAAGTCCGAAGTTCGATTCTCGGAAGACACGTACATCAATATTCTTGGTGTACACTTGAAACAGTAGCTTATGTGGTATAAGCGTCAGATTGAAGCTCTGAAGATATACGTTCGACTCGTATCTGTTTCACACTATGCAAGTCTTGTTGGGTGTTTCTGTATGGCACTATTGTATACAACATTACAGTATTTGTATGATGGTTGTATATACAACTTGACATAGAGGTTATTGATTTTCCAAAAATCAAAGTATCGTTATGTGGGTTCGAGTCCCACTCCTGTGATCAGGATGGCGGAATTGGTATACGCACTAGATTTGAGATCTGGCAAAAACGAGACGTAGCTGTCGTAGGTTCGATTCCTATCAGGCCCACAAGATCATATAGAAAATTAGGGGCCTGTAGCTCAGTGGTAGAGCACTACATTTTTTTGACGTTAGGGAGTACGTAAAATTCCCACCACCAAGCCGATCATCTTATAAAACTGATCAACAGACTGTTAATCTGTATTCATTGAGCAATGCAAGATCTATCGGTTAAGCTTTTGTAAAAGAGTGCTAACACTTCTTGAATGTACTTTGAATGATTGTTGTTAGATAACACAAAACAGTTGCTTATTTATGATGCCTGTTCTGTTAAAGAATTGTTTTATAAACACTTCTTTCTCGTTCAAAAACCGTAAAAAACCACCTGTAGGATGTTATGTAACGTCTCTTATTCCGTATATAAAAGATGATAGATTTTGTATTGTTATTTAAAAAAGAGTATGCTTTCGCGAAAGCGTTGCCAAGCGCAATACAAGTAGTGAAATCAGTATAAAAGTACCATTTCTATGTATACCGGTCATAGAAGTGATATAGGGTATATACCCGCACAAATGAAGTTTAATTAAAATCAAAAGACACCCGCTGGAGTTTATGCTGAGCATAGTCGAAATACGGGCGCAAGAATTATGAAAAAAGTACACATCAACGCCGGTAAAATCGGCTTAGTATTTAAAAATGGAGATTACAAACGTGTTATTAAAGAGGGAGGACACTGGCTACGCTTTCGCGAAAGCGTAAGTATATATAACACCTCGTTATCTTTTACATCTAATACCATAGATCTAGACGTGCTTTTACAAGACGAAGCACTAGTGAAATTATGGCATGTGATAGATGTATTGGATCACGAACTAGTAATTGTATATAAAAACAAAAAATATAGCCAAACGCTTACTTCTGGACGTTATATCTTCTGGAAAGGACTTGTAGAGTATCAATTTACACGTGCCGACCTTAACAAAATTGACATCACAGAATCTATTGATAAGGCTGCGTTTTCTAAATATGATTTCATCAAACACATTCGTGTATTTGAAGTGGCAGCACATGAAAAAGCAGTAATGCTTGTCAATGATGAATATGTAAAAACGTTAACGGGCGGTACATACCGTTTCTGGCGTAATGACATCACCATTAAAATTGCAAAAGCAGATATGCGCCAGCTGCAACTAGAAATTTCTGGTCAAGAATTACTTACAAAAGATAAAGCGACTGTTCGTCTTAATTTTTATGCACAGTACAAAGTAATGAATGTCGAAAAGGCTTTGTTAGAAACAAAAGACTATGAAAAACAATTATATATCTCATTACAACTGGCTTTACGTGCCTACGTGGGTAGTTACTCATTAGATGAATTGCTAGAAAGCAAAGAAGCACTCGCACAAGTTGTTTTTGAAAACAGTAAAGCAATGGCAACAAAGTTAGGCGTGACGATATTGAGTTGCGGTGTACGTGATGTCATTCTTACCGGAGATATGAAAGACATCATGAACCGTGTATTGATTGCACAAAAAACAGCACAAGCAAATGTAATTACACGTCGTGAAGAAACTGCAAGTACACGTAGTTTACTAAACACTGCAAAGCTTATGGAAGACAACGAAATGCTTTATAAACTTAAAGAAATGGAATATGTTGAAAAAATTGCTGATAAAGTAGGTGAAATCACGCTATCTGGAAACAGTGGCATGGTCACACAATTAACGGAACTATTTACAACAAAGTAATCCATTTTTAAACCAAACGCTAAGAAGAAATTCTTGGCGTTTCTTTTTTTCACAGGAGTCTTAGATACTATATCCTAAGGATTTCTGGCAATTGATTTTATAACAAATGTTCTTTTAACAAGGGTTCTTTGCTATTAATTAGTGATAATTCATACATTTACGGTAACTTCAAAGGTGAAGTATTGACTACTCAAACCAGTTTATTAAAAAGAAATATTATGATACGAACATTACTCTGTATTTTATTTATTTGTTTAACTACCGTTTCCTCAAATTCGCAAGAATCTATTGCAAGAGAGTGGAATGAAGAACTCCTAGAAGCGGTTCGTAATGATTTTGCACGTCCTACGGTACACGCACGCAATCTCTTTCATACTTCTGTATTAATGTATGATGCGTGGTCTATTTTTGATGAGACTGCTGTTCCTTTATTTTTAGGAAAGTCTTTTGGAGGATTTCAAGTACCCTTTGATGGCATTACCATCCCAGATAATGAAGACGATCTTGAAACTGCTAGAGATGAAGTAATCAGCTATGCAGTCTTTCGATTATTAATGCATCGTTTTGCAGATTCTCCTGGAGAAGATGAAACCTTACCTTCGCTAGAAGCAAAATTTGCAGCATTGTCTTATGATGCATCCTTTACAGATACAGATTACTCCACAGGGTCGTTTGCAGCTTTAGGAAACTATATGGCAGAACAAATGATCGCTTTTGGGTTACAAGATGGCTCTAATGAAGATTTTGATTATGGAAACACCAACTATCTTCCTGTAAATGATCCCCTAATATTAGACATGTATGAAGATACTAATGACTTAGAAGACCCAAATAGGTGGCAACCACTTGCTTTTGATTCTTTTATAGATCAATCTGGAAATGTGATTCCTGGCGGTGTCCCTGATTTTTTAAGTCCAGAATGGGGTGTCGTAACTCCTTTCGCTTTAAGCGAAGACGATTTAGAAGTCATTCCCGTAGACGGCTTTGATTATTATGTCTATAATGATCCAGGCGAGCCTTCTCTTATTCAGGATTCTGATGGAAATGCCTTAGATGATCCATATAAATGGGGATTTTCTTTGGTTGCTTCTTGGTCAAAACATTTAGATCCTGCCGATGGAGTGATGATTGATATCTCACCTGCCAGTATTGGTAACATACAAAGTTATCCAACTACTTTTGAAGAGTATAAAACCTTTTATGATTTTGAAAACGGTGGAGATGCCAGTATTGGTCATGATGTAAACCCTGCCACAGGACAGCCATACCCTACTCAAATGGTACCTAGAGCAGATTATGCAAGAGTACTTGCCGAGTTTTGGGCAGATGGCCCTGATTCTGAAACACCTCCAGGGCATTGGTTTACGATTCTTAATTATGTAAATGACAATCCGCTTACGGTAAAAAAATTAGGTGGAGAAGGAGAAACATTGAGTGATTTAGAATGGGATGTTAAAACGTATTTCTTATTAGGTGCTGCAATGCACGATAGTGCTGTCAATACTTGGGGATTAAAAGGTTATTATGATTATATACGCCCTATTTCTGCGTTGCGCTATATGGCTGGGAAAGGTCAAAGTGATGATAACTCTTTAGCGAATTATGATCCACACGGATTGCCGCTTATCGACGGACTTATTGAAATTATTGAATTGGGAGACCCGCTTGCTGGAGACAACGATGAATTTGTAGGCACCCTTAAAATGAATGCTTGGAAAGGGCCTGATTTTATAGGAGATCCAGAGACTGATATTGCAGGTGTCGATTGGATTCAGGCTAATAGATGGTGGCCGTACCAACGACCTACGTTTGTAACACCCCCATTTGCAGGGTATCTTTCTGGACACTCTACATTTTCTAGTGCTGCAGCAGAAATCTTAACGCTTGTTACTGGAGATCCATTTTTCCCAGGAGGTGTTGGTATTTTTGATATTACTCAAAATGATTTCCTAGTTTTTGAACAAGGCCCTACTGTAGATATGACGTTACAATGGGCAACGTATAAAGATGCTTCAGACCAAACAAGTTTATCTAGAATTTGGGGAGGTATCCACCCTCCTATTGATGATATTCCTGGACGTATTTTAGGGACACAAATAGGAGATGATGTGTATGACAGAGGACTTGCTTATTTCTCTGGAGCGGCATTAAGCACAGAAGAAGTGGCAGTTACGCCAGTGACTATATTTCCGAATCCTGTAGATAATCTACTTCAGATTTCTGGAAAGTATCAAGGGGAGGTATCTTTTACGGTGTATAGTATAGATGGTAAAAAAGTGCTTTCTGAAACCAAGCCAATGACTGCGAATAGTACCACGCTTGATGTAGAAAAACTAACGACAGGCATTTACTTTTTGTCTATTGTAGATCAAGCTCAAAACTCATTGCAAACAGTTAAGATTATAAAACAGTAAAAAGCTAATAGACTTTTAATAACACACCCCTTACTCTACTCTTGTTTGAGGAAAGTAAAGGATGTTTTTTGCGCTTTCGCGAAAATTAAAAAGCTATGATTTTTTAGTCATAGGTTTTTGTGTATTGTTATTTTCTGATTATTCTTATTGGTGCCAGTTACAAACTGGCGGGAGCGAGAGAAATGGCTTATTTAATCTTCTGTTTTGTCTCGTCTTATGTAGACACTATCTATCTTTAGCTCTGTAATATCTGTAATATATTACTTAACATCCTGTACTTGCTCTTCTGATAGCTCTTCTTTAAAATAAAGATATCCTCCTTTAATTTCAAAAATTTCTCTAAGAGGAATACAGTTCTTAAAAAACAATCACATCTTCTTCATAAACGTTTTTTCAGGATCTATTCCTTCTGTAGTTAATGGCAACTTTTTCGGGTCTGTTTTTTCAAGGTTTTGAATTGTAATATTATTCCAGTTTAATATTCTAAATAATAGCACAACTAAATTAGAATACCCTTCTAAGGATTTCTCTGCCTCTAGTAGATGATTTGTTGTTGGTGTATTTTTATCTGCATATGCAATCATCTCATCTAATAATTCTTTAATTACTGGATCCATTACTACTATTTATTATACATTTAAAGATACGCTTTCGCCAAAGCAAATAAAGACCGTCACTATTGACGACGGTCTTTATTATTTCTAATATTAAATTAACGATATCCTATCCAGGTATCCTGATTTATCACCATTGTAAAAGTCGTTGCATTAATAGCAATACTCGTAATAGGAGAATCTGACACTGTAAATACAATCTCTTCTAATGTATCTTCTCTAGTAAAAGAAGCTCCTTCTAATTCTTCTTCTATACTTTGCGCAAGTGTAAAATACTCTTGTGATTCTTTAAACACAATCTCCATTTCTTTTAACAAATAAGCATTGTTTTTAAAATCATCAAATCTTCTGAAGATTAAATGTTTTAAATCTTTTCTTACCATTTTTTCTTCAGGAAGATAAAGATCTGATTCTTCATCCAAATCATTTGGATAAATAGCTTCTATTTTATACGCATTATTTATTAACAATCTTCTATACCAATATTTTTCTTGTCCATATTGTTTTTT
>CAKZKZ010000940.1 GCA_937124495.1 uncultured Dokdonia sp.
CTAAAATGACCAAATCAGCTTTGTTGCCTATCGCAATCCCGTATCCTTCTTTTTGCAGAAATTGGCTTCCGTTGTATCCAGAGGTTTGTAGCGCTTGTAATGGCGTGAGTCCTGCAGCGACCATTTGTGCTAATTCTTGATGTAACGATGGCCCAGGGTAGGTATAAGAATTAAAGGCACCACAATCTGATCCAGAAAGCAGTTGTACACCAGCGTCGTGTAAAGATTTGGCGAGTTGGATAAAAAATCTTTGGAGTTCTTTTCTGTCTTTTTTCGCTTTCGCGGAAGCGTTTAAAGCCCCATTTATACGACCTTCATAGGTTTTTATAAAAGCATCTTCCAGATGAGATAAATAGGCATCTTCTGAATGATCTACTTCGTCCAAATAACTTAATACATCCCCTATGTGAAGGGTAGGGGTGACAAATACGTTATTGGCTTTGAGATGCGCAAAGGTTTGCTGTGCGGTGGTTTCGTCATAGGTGGCGATGAGTTGTTCCATACTTCCCCAGAAACCAAGGGTACCTTCAATAATCTGTTGTGTAATCTCTTTTTCTTTAGAGGAACAGCCTTTTAAAACATAGTATAAATGCTCAATATTATCCAATCCTGCATCGACAGCTTCTTGTAATTCAACTGTAAACGGCATGTGTCCAGAGGTGATCATAGCTCTGGTTTCAGCTGCTTTTATAATGTCTAGGTATTGCTTTCGCGAAAGCGTACTATCATACAGTTTTACATAATCCGTGTGTAGGGCTTGCAAAGAGTCTAATGCGATCGTAATATCTTCTTGTGAACTCACTGGCAGCGAACCTTCCCAGCGGGCATTAGGACCGTCTAGTTTTGGCCCCGAAGTATAGATCGTCGGACCTACGCGCGTACCGCTTTGAATTTCTTCATTCCATTGTTGTACTTGAGGTGTTAGATCGCCTCCCGCATCACGTACGGTAGTGATACCATGTTTGATATATTGTTCTAAGAATTTTTCGTTTTGAGTAATGAGTTGTTCGCCTCCGCGAAAATGAACGTGGTTATCCCAAAAGCCTGGGAGTACATAATTGCCCTTTACGTTGATATGTGTAAAGGCCTGGAAATTTGTTCTCATTTCAGGAGTAGTCTCTACGAGTATTCCTTCTTTTATGTACAAGGTTTGTGTTGTGATGTCTCCAGATGCAATGTCTATAACTTGTGCATTAGAGATCACAAGGTCAAATTGTTCTTTAGGAACTTCTTTTTGCTGATCCTTGCAACTTATGGTTAAAAAAATAAGGATACTGCCAATGATGTAGAGAAGTGATTTCATAGTTGTGTTAGCTATTATTGCTTGTAAATGACGCCATTTTTCATCACAAAAGATACGTTTCTCATCGTTTTGATGTCTTTAGTAGGATCACCAGGCACGGCAATCAAATCTGCCCAATAGCCTTTTTTAATGTTACCTAGTTTTTCTAAATGGAATACAGCTGCATTGATAGATGTAGCGGCTTTTAAGGTTCGTATGGGAGTCATTCCGTATGCAACCATGAGTTCGAGTTCGCGATAGTTTTCTCCATGTGTATACACGCCTACATCGCCTCCAAAACCAATGGTGACGCCAGATTGTAAAGCTAAAGCAAAGGATGCTTTTTTGTTTCGGATACGGTCGGGTGCTGGGTTAGCTCCATTCCATCCTTTATAACGAGAGATCGCATCTCCCGCAGCGAGTGTAGGGTAGAAAGTTACTCCTTTTTCTTTCATGAATTTGAAGGTTTCTAAGGTGCCTCCATCTCCGTGCTCAATTGTTTCGACACCAGCAAGAATGGCTCTTTTCATTCCTTCTGGCGTGCCTGCATGTGCCACAGCATATCTGCCAGCCGTTTTTGCAGCAGCGATCATAACATCAAGTTCTTCTTGTAAAAAAGTCGCTTGTGAGGGCTCTCCAGAGCGCCAACGATAATCGGCATAGATTTTAATAAAGTCGGCACCATTACCTATTTGTCTTCGCACAGCTTTGATGACTTCGGTGTTGCCACTAGCTGTCTCAGCACCTAGAGGAACCGTAACACCTTCATGAAATCCTTTGGGACCATAGGCTCCTGTAGCCACAATAGCAGGGCCAGCAACCAATAATCGTGGCCCCGGAATAATGCCTTGATCAATCATTTTCTTTAGATATACATCACTATATCCTGCGCCTTCAGAACCGAGATCTCTCATGGTTGTGATTCCTGCTAATAATGAATTTTCAGCATGTACAACTCCTCGAATGGCTCTTTCTGTATGCGATTCTTTCAATACTTGATCGTTCCAGTTGGTTTCATTGTAGGGATGTAATAATAAATGGGAGTGTCCTTCTATAAGACCAGGCATAAGGGTCATGCCTTCTAAATTGATAACAGTATATTGATCCATTTTTTTTGAAGGAGTTCCTGCGTAGGTAATGATACTATCAGTTACAATAACGACCCAATTTTTATGAAGCGTTTCTCCATCAAAAACGGCATTGGGTTTTAAAACGGTTTGCCCGTGTAGGCATGTGATCCATAAGGTGAGTAGTAAGCATCCTATTTTTTTCATAGTTGATATTCGTTTCATTTCCGCACTTCGGCTACGCTCAGCATAAACTCTGGCGGAAATCTCATAGTTGGTATTGGTTTTGTATGCGCTTTAACGTTGCATTCTCCCTACGGTCGTGAATCTCACGAGTTCGATTTCGTACTTCGACTATGCTCAGCATAAACTCCAGCGTATATCATATTAGTATCACTTCTTTTTTTGTCCCCAGCCACCACCGTCTCTTGATTTTTGATTTGCTTCGCATAAACGAATGATCTCTTTAACTCGTTTTTGTTTGGTTTCTTCTCGTTTGGCTTGATTGATCCAGTATAGATAACTCTTACGATAGCTTGGTGCAAAATTCTGATAATTTGTAAATGCTGTAGTATTAACATCAAATGCTTTTTGTAATATTTCGGGTATGATACCGTTTTCTACAGCGTCAAGAGTTGTCCAAGAGCCATCTTTTTTTGCTTGTTGGATCAAACGTCTACCACTTTCCTGCATGAGGCCTGATTTTTCAAGGTCTATGATATAGGTTTTGTTGAGCTTACTCCAGACGCTTTTAGGATTGCGGGGGCAGAAATATTGTCTACGTTTTCCATCTCCTAAACTTTTGACAGTGCTATCTATCCAACCATAGCATAAGGCTACTTTTACAGCTTCTTCCCAACGCATCGATGGGGTTTTCATGTCTACTTTATAGAAAATTAAATAAATACCTTTTGTTGTTGCGTGGTTGTTGTGTAACCATTCTTGCCATTCGGTATCATTAGGAAAATATAATTCAGGAATCGTATTCATGGATGTATGTTCTTGTTCAAAATCAAAAAAGCCTTTATACTAGGATACAGCATAAAGGCTTTTTTATACTATTTAAAAGGATATTACATAATAATACCTCCACAGCTGATACGTTTTCCAGCAGCACCACTTGGTTGTGATGTCAAATCATCTGTTCCTTGGTGAACAATGATTGCTTTTCCTGTAATGTCTTTCTTTTCATCACCACATCCAATACACCACTGATCTGTGTCGAAAGTTATGGTTCCGTTTCCGTTTGCATC
Organism: uncultured Dokdonia sp.; assembly: GCA_937124495.1. GTDB lineage: Bacteria > Bacteroidota > Bacteroidia > Flavobacteriales > Flavobacteriaceae > Dokdonia. The sequence goes on from CAKZKZ010000940.1 coordinate 3,603, forward strand.
CGCTTCAAAATTTCCAATATCACCTTTGTGATATCCTTCTGCAGCTCCCCATGCTCCATGTGGTTGTGCAGTAGGGTTCCAGTGACCTCCAGTAGATTTTCCGTCGTCAGAAGAGCAATCTGCTTTGGCATGAATATGAATCGCATGTGTACCTTCAGATAAACCGTGTATCGCAGCGATCATTTTTACAGTGCCATTAGACTCTTCAAAAAGGACACTTCCAGTAGCTTTACTATCACTTTTTGATTCTAAAGCTAATTTTAATTTTTTAACCTCAACTTCCTCAACCTTTTTTATTTCTTTTTTGACTTCTTCTACTACTTCTTTTTCAGTAGCTTTAGTATCATTTTTACAGCTAGCAAATAAAGCCAGAGCGATCATGGTTATTGCGATATATCTCGTTTTCATAGGGTTTCTTTTTTTTGGTTTAATGGTTGTCTTTAAAATGAACTCTAAGATACAGGTTTTTCTATTTATGAGAAAGTATTCGTATCACTAGAGTTTATAATCGTTTAATGAGTTCCCTTGGATCAGTAACACCTTGTTTTAGGTTTTCAAAAATGAGTAGTGTTTTATCTACTTGAATTTGTTTGTTTTTAAAACGTTTTACATAATAAATCAGCCCTCTTTTTCTACCATCTGTCAGCTTTTCAAAATAGGAAGCTCCTTCTAAATCACTCTCCATAACGGCTTGAAATGCCTCTGGAATTTCGACACCATAGGTTGTCGTGTTTTCAAAGAGTTGGAATTCGAAAAAATCAGTTGGAAAAACACCTAGTTCTTTTTGATATCGTTTACCAAAACTAACGATGTAATCTCCTTTGTATAAGCGAAGTGCTCCATGAAATTCCATCTTGTTTTTCTCAAAAAATGCTTTTATATGAATGCGTTTATGACCCGCATCTACAAAAAGGGTAGCATGTTCTTCGGGTATAATCACCCCATGCGTTCCAGTAATGTGGACTGGGAATTTTTGAGTTTTTAATGGCATCGTTTATAGATTACATTTCCTCTCCAAAAAAGATTGCATTCATTAAGAGTTTATTTGTTCCGTACCAAAAAGCTCTAAAGTTGGTGTTGTCTGTAAATAAAATAACCTCTCCTCTTCCAGAACTTTGGTGTACAAAAGGTCTTGTTTCAGAAATAGCTTTTAGATTGATCTTACTAATATATCCAGATTGTAAAGGATTTTTCGTGTACTGAATTGGATTTTTATAACTTGTAGAGTCTGCTTTTACAAAAATGGTCGTATTTCTAAACATAGAAATATGGTCATTTACATAACCAAAGTTGACAGGATGAGAGCGATCTTGTTTTGCTTCAAAAATAGCACCACCTATCACTTGAGCTCCATTAAAATCTCCACGTTGTTCAAAGTTTATATGTTTAGCAGGATTTTTTGTGTTCTCAAAAGAGATATTCAACATTTTATTTTTTTCAAGCCAATTTGCTGCATTGCGATACCCAATTAATGTACCTCCTTGTCGTACCCAACTTTTTAGTTTTTCTGTTTTTCCTTTGTCTAAAACACCAAAAGAATGAGGAATGATGATATCTGTATAACGACTTAAGTCTGCACGATTCAAATTTTTGATATCCAGTTTTGTGATTTTCATATCATAACGTGTATCAAATAAGTGCCAAATCTCACCAGCATCATGCGGATGAAATCCTGCACCTAACACAATAGCGACCTTTGCAGGTTCTAAGGCTCTAAACTGATTACTTCCTAAATCAATTCCTTCTGTAAGTCCTGTACTCACAGGCACGATATCTACTTGCGTTTCTTTAGAAACGTCGCTTAGGAAGGTACGAAGCTCTTGTGCATTCATTTTTTGATTTTGAACAGGAATTAAGATAGTTCCATAATCATAAGCGTTTCCTTCTAATGTAAATTGTTTCATACCCACCTTGGCACGTAATCCTGAATTTAGGATTTTATTCAATGCTTTTGGTGTATAATACTCGTGCCATTGCATTAAGTATCCATACGTACTTGTGGTCACCGGTTTTGGCGAACGTTTTTGTAATTCTTGAATGGCAGGTCCTGCATTTGAAGTCGATGCATTTTCAGTGAAATTCAATCCAAAAGAAAGTGGGAAGGACCAAGCAGATATGTCGTAGAAGAGACTATCTTGGAAGCTCGTTCGCTTTTCAAACATGGCTTTAATGAGTCTGCTTTGACGCTGCCCTTTTGGTACAATGTAACTATAGCCTTTTTTGTATTCTTTTCCGCTTTCGCGAAAGCTATTACCAACTTCATGTACTTCTATTTTATGTCTTTTTAATATTTCGGCAAGGTGATATGCACTTGCGGCATCTTTCTCACTTCCGAAAGCATACGCACCGCCTTTAGATTCCTTACGTGCATTATTGAAAAAATCTCTTTGGTAATCTAGTAATTCTGTTCGCATGCTTTGTGCTGCTTCCAGTGTAGAGAGTATAGCTGTAAATTGGTTTCTGATCGTAAATGGAAATTCTAATAATCCATTATCTGTTTCTTGTGCATGTCCTCTTGAACTTGCTTGTTCAAATAAAATACCGATCCCTCCATTGATATCTGGAAATGTAGATCCTTTTCCATAATAGAAATCATCAAAGCTTTCTTCTGTGTAATATAAACTTCCAATTTTATTAAGTGCATCGGCATGATAGGTACCAATCTTCTTCGTAAGTTCTTGGTTTAATTTAGGGGTTAGCGGGTGTGTGCGTGATTGTATTCCTGGTTGAAAAAAGAACGTAGCATTGCTTCCCATCTCATGATGATCTGTTAAGATATTTGGATACCAATTATGGAATGTCTTAATACGTGCTCTAGATTCTGGTAATTGTACAGGTAACCAATCACGATTCATATCAAACCAATAATGGTTAGAACGACCTCTTGGCCATACTTCATCATATTCACGATCTTGTGGGTCTGCATTAATATTGATACTCTTATTTGTATTTGCCCAATACGCAAAACGTTGTAATCCGTCAGGATTAAATGATGGATCAAATAAGATTACGGTGTTCTCTAGTAAGGCGTCTATTTTTGCTCCTTGTGCTGCTGCTAGGTAATAGGCTGCTATCAAACCAGCGTTTGCACCTGAAGGTTCGTTTCCGTGTATGGATAATCCTTGGTATACGACAATAGGCATGTTTGATGTAGATAGGGAAGTACTTCCTTTCTCGGTAAGTTGTAGATGTTCTTTACGTATATCTTCTATACGATTATGATTGGAAGTCGATGTAATAGTAAGTAATAATAATGGTCTGCCTTCTGGAGTAGTGCCTCTATTTTCTATCGTGATACGATCACTAGCTGCTGCCAGTGTGCGCATATATTCAGATAGTTTATCATGGCTTATATGCCATTCTCCTGGTACATATCCAATCACACTTTCTGGTGTAGGAATTCCTGTATTATAGGTTACGTCTTGGGGTAAGTAATAAGACATATCTACTTTGCCGCTTTGAGCAAAGAATGGAGTGGTCGCTAAAAATAGAAAAACGTAAAGTAAACGCATAATGTATTGGTGTGGTATTAGTGAGTTTTTTTGGTTTGCTACTGAAACTTTAAAAATAAGATAATTTTGTGTGTATTGTATCGTTTGGAAAGCTTTTAACAAGTCATGTTATTGTTTATAGTACTAGATGTGCTTTCAAATAAAAACCCCATCACGAATGATAGGGTTTTATGGTTATATCAATAAAATAAAGATTTATATATCTTCAAAATTTACATTTGTAAAGCTTTCTGGATTAGGTGTGTCAGCTTCGTCTGTAGTTCCCTCATTATCTTGAGCAACTTCTGGGCGCTGATAATCAGATTGCTGACGATCACTTAT
>CAKZKZ010000941.1 GCA_937124495.1 uncultured Dokdonia sp.
AAATAATTGTTGCTGACGTGTTTCATAATCAATCACTTTATTCCAAGGAGCGATTAAATGAAAACCAGGACCTAATGGTTCTTTATTAGGGTCTACCCCATCTCCTAATGTTTCATATAGTACACCTGCATGTCCTGCATCTATCGTCACTGCAGACTTAGCCAGTACAATAATGACAAGAATTACGATGACAAGAATAGGTAATCCAATTTTTGGTAATTTATCCATGATTTATTTTTTTGGTTATTTAAAATTCAAATTAAGTGAGTCCATTGTATTTACGCATAAACCACTCTATAGCAAGCAGTAACGCAAGAACAGCTAGAAGCCATTTCCAATCTATTAAAGGTACGACATTTTCAGTGTTTTTCTGTACCGGCTTATATCTACTATCTGCTAGTAAAGAAGTAAGTAGTTGATCTACATTAGAAATATCATAAAGGGTTCCACTGGTATTTGTCGCTACTTGTGATAGGTTTGTTACATCTGCATTTAAAAATTGTTGTTCTACCTCAAAAGGAACGATGGTAAATGATCCTGATCTAGCGAGACCTTGGTCTTGTACAGTGACAGTAAAAGAATAATCACCTGGAGGAAGGTTACTCAAATCAATTTCATACGCATTACGTTGTAATAAAAATGGCGCATCATACACCGCTTCTGTTTCACTATTGATAACCTTAATCGTTAACGCAGCTCTAGAATCAAATACATAATTTTTATCAAAATACTGTGCATACAGTTTTACAGATCCATTTCCATAATAAAAAGATTCGTACTCTAAATTGAGCCTGCTTTTACGTTTATTAGAAGCAGCATACTGAACTAAATTATCCATAAAATTATCAAACACCTCAAAACTACGGTCATCTATATAACTTTGAGCTCTCCATCTCCAAAGACCTTCTCCAAAAATATAAACCCCTCTCCTACCATTCTGATCTGTAGTAACTAATAAAGGGGACTCCGTGGTGATCGTTCCTATTTTCTGATATAAAGCAACATCAGCTTCGGTTTTTAAAGTGATATCTCCAAAACTTGTTTTTAAAGGAGGGTAATCAGAAAAATTAATGTCATTTAATACAAACGTAGAAAAATTAGCATTAGCCACTCCTTGTACATCTTCTTCTTGTGTAGTCACCTCATGAAACACTTCAGTTTGTAATCGATTCAGAATATTCCAATCCGTTTTAGGCCCTGTAATCGTCATACTATTTTTACCTAGCGATTCTAGCTCTCTATAAATAGATTGGAAAAGACCATTAGGCTGATACAAAACAATCAATTGATATTCATTTAATTTCCCAATGGCATCTGCTGGTTTTGCAAATGTAACTGTGCGTAAACGGTTACTTTCTATACTTTTTTTGAGCATTCCGATATCGGGATGTACAATGTCAGAAACAATAAGCACATTTGTTTTCTGATCTATCACTTCTACCGCAAAGTTTTTACGGTTATTATTTTTGTTTTTCTCGTTATCAATAGCTTGTAAACTAACAGAAAATTGCCTCACTCCTACGCTACTAGCAGGGATAAGCGCTGTGATAATTTGAGATTTTTTTTGATCTGAAAATGCGATGCTTTCCTGATGTACTATGGTATTTCCGGAGCGTAGCGTAAGTCTTGATGATACATCGCGATCGCCTGTATAATTGGTAAAAACTTCTACTGGAAACTTATTATTAATATAAGCGTATCTATTTACATTTACCTGACTTACAATCAGATCATCATATACAATGGTATCTCCAGTAATAATTGGGTATACGTTTTGATTAAAGTTTTTACTCGTATATTCAAAAGCTTCTCCGAAGGTTTGATTTCCATCAGATAAGAGGACTACAGGCGCTACCTCATTTCTATATAAAGAAGTAAATGAAGAGAAAACAGATGCTATATTGGTTTGCCTTTCGGCGAAATCTAACGAATCTAGTGTAGCGACTTCTGTTCCAAATTTGAAATACTGAATATCAAAGGCATCATTTAAGTTTTTGCTTTCGCGAAAGCGTACCAAAGCATTTCGTACTTCATCATCATATCCCAGATGCTGAATACTCGCCGAATTATCTACAGCAATCGCCAGAGATGGTTTTTCTGTATAATAGGTTTGTTGCTTGTATTTAGGGTTAATGAGTAATAATAAGAGCCCAAAAACAGTACAAAAACGCAACAAAGCATATACTTTATTGCGTTTTGTTTTATAAGCTGCCTTATAGAAATATTGAAATATAGCGACTGCCAAAGCAATAATACATGCTCCAATAATCCATAATAAGGTGGTACTTGTCATATAATTATAGTCTTATAAAGAGACTTATGTTAACATTCCTCCGTCTACATTAAGTACTTGTCCAGTAACATACGCACTTAAATCACTTGCTAAGAAGACACATGCATTGGCAATATCTTCTGGCTTCCCTCCTCTTTTTAAAGGAATGGCATTACGCCAGCTATTGACAGTTTCTTCGTCTAGCTTTGCTGTCATCTCGGTTTCTATAAAGCCTGGTGCAATTACATTGGTACGTATATTACGTGATCCTAATTCCAATGCCATTGACTTAGAGAATCCAATCATACCTGCTTTTGATGCAGCATAATTAGCTTGTCCAGCATTTCCTTTCACACCAACCACAGAACTCATATTGATAATACTCCCGTGACGTTGTTTAAGCATGGTACGTTGTACAGCTTTGGTCATGTTAAAGATTGATTTAAGGTTGACTTCTATCACCTTATCAAAATCTTCTTCAGACATACGCATTAACAAGTTGTCTTTTGTGATTCCTGCATTATTAATAAGAATATCAATAGCTCCAAAATCTTCTGCAACATCTTTTATAAGTTGTTGCGCTTGTTCAAAATCTGCCGCATTACTTTTATATCCTTTGGCTTTGACACCCGTAGCTTTAAGTACATCTTCCAGTGCATTTGCTGCATCTACAGAAGAGCTATAGGTAAATGCTACATTGGCTCCATGTTGTGCAAAAACCTCGGCGATACCTTTTCCAATACCACGACTAGCTCCAGTAATAATGGCTGTTTTTCCTTCGAGTAATTTCATAATCTTTTAATATAAATTAATATAAATTAAATAGCTTGTAAATGACTATTTAGAAATGGCTTTGTTTAGTTTTTTAAAATCTGAAGATTTAACATTGTAAGAAAATACACCGTTATAGACAAAAACATATTTGCTATTTTTTGCATCAATAATAGCAAACACTTTTTGTGCATTAAATTGAGTGTGTAATAAATAATAGATAGGCTCACCTTCTAGGATTTTACTATTTAACTCATCATCAGATATTACCTTGTATTCATAGTCATAATCTTCAAAAAACTCTTCAGGAATGGATATCTTTTTTAAAGTTGAAGATTTAGGTGCATATCTTCTTAATATCCAATCTGGAGCATATAACGTTTTAGTTTTTAAATTTTTGATAGTATTTTTATTTACATAATCATCTCTTAAACTATAAATATCGTTATTTACAAGTCTGTCATTTAAAATTCGAATAAAATTCTTAATATATCCTATTTTAAAAGTATAAAACCCTGATTCTTCGTCGTTATTGTTTATTTTTTTTTTATTAATTTTTTCTCCAAAAGTTCCTTTTCTTCCACTTCCGTAGACTACTTCTGTTCTGTATTTTATAGTTGGTGAGAAAAAAATATTTGCGATCGTATATCGATAGTGTTTTTTTTTATTTTTCTTTTTGTAGGTATAAAGTCTAAATGAAAAGTTAATAATTTCTCCAGTCTGTCTAGATTCACCTGTGGCTATGTTCCGTTTCCCTTTAGCGTAAATGTTTTTATTTAACTTAAAAACAGAATTATTATTTTTTTTATATGCGTTTTCGTTCTCTTTAAACGTTTCTTGACTTACAAATTCATAAGGAGTAACATTCCAAAGTTCACTAAATATTTTTTTAAAATCTTCTTCTTCAAGTTCGCTTGGAATTACTACAATAGTTTTAGTCTTCTTGAAATATTCGAAATCTTTATCTTTAAAATCAGATCTTATATTTATTTGTGAATATATGTGTGTTGAGCAAACAATAAATAATAATAATAAAAGTTTGTTCATGGTTTTATTTTAAAATTTACTAAGTAGTACCCAAATATAAGGAAATGCGTAAGGGCGTACACAAAAAAACCTCTTGAAAATTCAAGAGGTTTTTAAAAATTTGCAATTATTTAAGAATATTTAATTACAACTTAATTTCTTCCGGTTTTGCATAGTTAAATAGATAATCAATATCCATATTTTGAACTTTACCTAATTTCTGTAGTGCCTTAAAATCAATATCGTCTTTATTACCAATAACCATTACATTATAGCTTTCTCCTTTGATATTATTATTAAAGAATTCACGTAAATCTCCCATCGTCATATCCTTGATGGTATTGTACATTTCTTCTCTATTATCAGTATCGATTCCTAATTTTTTAAGTCGTTCATAATTCCAAAACACACTTGATTTAGTGATGCGTTGTGCCGCAAGTTTCTTTAATGTTGCCTCTTTGGCTGCATTGAATTGCTCTTCGGCTTCTGGCATGTTGGTCATCAATTCCATCATTGCATCTACTGCTTGTGGCATTTTATTAGCTTGAGTTCCCATATAAGCCATCACATAATTATTATTTTCTTTTTTGCTTGCAGTACTATAACTAGAAAATGCAGAGTATGCTAATGATTTTGATTCTCTAATTTCTTGAAAAACAATAGAAGATAATCCGCTACCAAAATAGGTGTTAAATAATCTAGATGCTGCCATATTCTCAACTTTGAAAGGATCACCTTTTGCTAAGAATAACATTTCTGATTGTACCATATCAAAATCAACGAAGTATACATTACCACCCGTTTCATTTTCAAGATAAGCCATTGCTTCTGGATATGTTTTTAATTCTTCAGATACGGTATGACTCTTATTTAAAGCTGTTACCGCTGAATCTACATCTTTTCCATAGTAAAAAACACGTTGCTCAAAGTTTTTCATTTCTTTTATAATATCAACTAATTGAGCAGGATCCATAGCGTTCAGTTCTTTCGTTTGAAAGATGTTTCTTAAACGTGAGTTATCACCATATTTTCCATAGCTCATTAAACCATTCCAAAGAATATTTCCTTTTTGTGATTTACCATCTTCCCTTCCTTTTGTAATAGATGCTACATATTTATCATAAGCATCCTGATCTGGTACAGCATTATTCCAAAGGTGTTCTAAGAGTTCTAATCCCTTTGGTAAATTTTCTTTTAAACCATTTAACCCAACATAGGTAGTCTCTGCTCCTGCACTTACATAATAGCTAACACCTAACTTATAGAATTCTTTTTTCAATTCTTCAGCAGTATATGTATCAGTTCCTAAATACTCCATATACCCAGCAGCAAGTCCTAGTTGTTTATCATTATCACTTCCCATATCAAAAATGATATTCATATCAAACAGGTCATTATTCTCATTATTGATGTGAGCGACTTTAATGCCATTATTCATTTTAGTCTCTTTGATTTCTTCTTTGTAATTAATAAACTTAGGTTGCAATGGTTGAGATTCCATTTTATTAAAATTCACTAAAAATGGAGAACTCATCTCTCTATTTACATGAACTGGGGTAATTCCTGGATTTTCTACTTTTACAATAGATGTATCCTCCCCTTGACGCTTATACGTCACTACATAATTATCATTGTAAAATGTGTTTGCAAAATCTACTAATTCTTGTTTTGAAATCTTCTTTAAATCATCTAAAAACTGCACTTTATCTTTCCAACTTTCATCTTTAATAAATGCATTAACATACATATCTGCTAATGCTGAATTGTTTTCATATTGTCTTGTTTGATTCAACTTTAAATCATTGATAACGGCATCCATCATCCATTCATCAAACTCTCCCTTTTTTAATTTTTCAATTTGAGCAAGAAGTAATGATTTCACGTCATCTAACGTTTGTCCATCTTTAGGTCCTCCACTAAAGGTATGGTATCCATATTCTTTTAAAAATGTTGGACTACATCCAGCATATTGCACTAATTGTTTTTGATTTAAATTTAAATCGATAAGCCCCGCTTCACCATTAGCAAGAATCATATCTGCCATCGTTACTAATTTTTCTTGCTCTGTTCCAGCTCTTTCAGTTCTAAAAGCGATAGAAACACTCTCTGCTGTTGGACCAAAGACTTCTTTTACCACTACAGATGTAATAGCTTCTTCTTTAGGTAAGGTTGGATGAACAACTTCTTTCTTTTCAAATTTTCCAAAAACATCATTTATATTTTTAATGGTTTCATCAAAATCAATATCTCCCACCAATATCATCGCCATATTATTAGGCACATAATAGGTATTGAAATAGTTATGAATATCAACCATTGAAGGATTTTTTAAATGTTCACCAGTACCTATTGTTGTTTGTTGACCATAAGGGTGATTTGGAAATAAACCTTTTAACATTGCCGCATATCGCTTACGACCATCATTATCTTGCCCTCTATTAAATTCTTCAAAAACGGCTTCTAATTCTGTATGAAACAAACGCAACACCAATTGACTAAAACGCTCGCCTTCTAAGTGTAACCACTTTTCTAATTCGTTTGCAGGTATTTTATTCGTATACACCGTTTGCTCAAACCAAGTGTATGCATTAGTACCTGTAGCACCAAGGGAAGCCATCATCTTATCGTACTCATTAGCAATACTATGATTTGAAGCTTCAAGAGATACTTCGTCAATCTTTTTGTATAACGCTACCTTTTTTGCTGGATCTTTTTCTGCCCTATGTTGTTCATATAATTCTGAAATTTGATCTAAATACACTTTCTCTTTTTCCCAATCTGCAGATCCTATTTCTTCAGTACCTTTAAAAACCATATGCTCAAGATAATGCGCCAAACCTGTAGATTCTTTTGGATCATAATTAGAACCAGCTCTAACCGCAATATAGGTTTGAATTTTAGGTTCATCTACGTTTTTACTTAAATAGACTTTTAATCCATTATCTAAAGTATATAAACGCAAGCCTGTCGGATCATTAGATACAGCTTCATAAGAAAATCCGTTAGCATCTGTGCTGGACGCTACAGCATACGCTATATCCTTATTACCATTTTCAGTTTTACAATTGTAGGCCAGAGAGGCGATACAAAGCAGTAACAATAGTTTGATGTGTTTCATTTATCTTAAGTTGATTAAAAAAAAATTCCGTTTACTATAATTATAGTAAACGGAATTTTAATACATTTATTTTAACAAGAAATACCTCATTAGCCTAATACTTCAGCTATTCTTTTTCCAATTTCAGCTGGACTGTCTACCACATGAATACCACATTCTTTCATGATAGCTTTTTTAGCTTGAGCAGTGTCATCACTTCCCCCTACAATAGCACCTCCATGTCCCATCGTACGCCCCGCGGCACCA
>CAKZKZ010000942.1 GCA_937124495.1 uncultured Dokdonia sp.
TGGAAATGACTTCTTTGGAAATGGTTTGTTTAGAAGCTTCTATTTCAGCATCCTCTACAGGCTGTTTTGTAGGCTCATTGTTAGGAACTATTTTCATCTTAACTACTGGAGTTGTATCGCCTTTAGTTTTGGGGTTGCCTGTTACCTTTTGCGCATCAGACTCTTTTTTTTGGCATAATGCCGAGATACATCCAATGAGCAGTCCACTCCCTAGTATTAAAGCGCCACTGATTCCTATTTCTTTTACTGTAATTTTCATGTTCCTAAGAGTTTTAAAGTGTTTTTCATGGACTGAATATCAGACCTTGTAAAGCTTGTTTTACCTAATCGTTTTTGAGCGCCTTTAGCCGTTAGTTTACCGTAAATACCATCCACACCATCTCGTTTTGGTCCACTACGTCCGAGTGATTCTTTGTAGTATTTTAAATAGCGCTGCAAAACCTTCACATCAGGATGCCTACTACCTCTTTTGATATACATAGAAGACGACGAACTTGAACTTGAACTCGAAATTGAAGTTGAAAATGTGCTATTATTTGAAATAGGTCTAAATGGTGGAGTACTAAATACGTCCGTATCTAATGGATCATTATCTATACTTGGGGTCGTATTCTTTTTCTTCTTATGAAAGTAATACCAAGTAAATCCACCTATGGCTAATACTAGAATAATACCACCAACCACAACCAATTCTTTTGAACTACTAGGGGCTTTATCTGTTGTTTTTATGTGCTGTTTCATCGTTTTAAGATTGATAGTTAACAAGTTTTCTCACGGGGATCGTTACATTAATTTGCATTTCTTTTGCACTTAAAAAGCTATCAAGATGTTGCCATAAATCTTTTTTATACACATCGTAAAAAGCGCGAGATACACTACATACTTGTGTCTTGTCTCTAAGCTGTTTCCCAAAGACATTTCCCACGGCTTTTTCATCATCATTAAAAGTACCTTTCGCCTGCTTTAGCACTTTTGCAAGGGCAATCGCTTTTACTTTTGGTAATTCTTTAATCTTCTTAGGAGCGAGCCATGCTTTTACATCATCGATATATCCGTAATTAAACGGTTTGTTCCAATTAGGCTCTTGTTTTACCCTCGCTTTTTGAGTGACGGATTGTGGTGTTCCTTCTTTTGGAAATATGCCATTAGCTGTAGCTATTGCTCCTTTGATAGACGCTTTTTTCTTTTTAGAGAGTACTAGATACAATCCAATACCAGAAACGGCTAAAACACTGCCTCCAATCATCCACCATGTTGTTTTTGATAATTTCATCTGTATTACTTTTTTTATAAGGTTCTATAAGGAGGTAGCTTTGCTACAATCCCCATCACTATTTTTATTTCCGAAGTGCTTAAACGATCTTTTAATACATCGATCAGATTGTTTCCATACTCTTCTTGATAAGCACTAGCAAGCTGCGATACCTGCACCTTGTCTTTAAGACTTCTAAAAACACCGTAGATTTTTTCTTCATCGTCATTGAGATACCAAGGGGCGAGCGCACTATTGATTTGATTGGCATATCCAGTAGTCGTTTGTTTTTTAAGGGTAATCACTGTTTGAGATACGCTTTGTAATACGCGCGCTTTATAGTGCAGATCAAATGCTTTAGCGCTATCTAATCCGCCACCTATATCGGTTAACACCCCTGAAATAGCTTTTACTAATTG
>CAKZKZ010000943.1 GCA_937124495.1 uncultured Dokdonia sp.
GGCAAAGGACGTTACGGAGATGCTCTTTTATATACAGAAGATAGTAGAGGAAATATCTATTATCCTAGTAAGGATAATATCGTATATAATACAGAAAATTGGGAAGGAGCTATCTCATTTTGGTTAAGCCTAGATCCTGCTACAGATCTCGATCCTGGTTATTGCGACCCTATTCAGATTACAGATGTAAGTTATAATGATGCTGCCATTTGGGTAGACTTTACAAAAGAAAACCCGAGAGACTTTAGACTCGGTGTTATTGGAGATCGTACGAGTTGGAATCCTTCACCAGAAGGACCTGATAACGAGAATCCTATTTTTAATGCTCAATTAACAGCTGTTTCCAATCCTCCATTTGCAAAAGGAACTTGGACACATATCCTTATTAATTATACGAATTTAAACACCGATCAAGGGAAAGCAGCTTTGTATATGAATGGTGAGTTAAAAGGGCTTAGAAAAGACATTAAAGATCCATTTACATGGGAATTGGAAAAGTCTAATATCTACTTAGGATTAGGCTACATAGGACTTATGGATGAGCTTTCTATCTACAATAAACACTTATCACAAGAAGAAATCACGACACTTTATACGTTAGATAAAGGCGTTCACGAATTATTGGATTAATCTATTATACGCTTTCGCGAAAGCGGACACAACCATCATTATATTTTCATTATACACCAATCATGCGACATTATTCACTCTTTCTCTTCCTAGCCATTTTAAGTGCTGTATCCTGTAAAACGGAACCTAATAAAACCGCAGAGCAACAACGTTGGGATGCACACGTTGAGAATACCACTATCATCAGAGATGATTTTGGCGTTCCTCACATTTATGGAAAAACGGACGCTGATGCTGTTTTTGGATTATTATACGCGCAAAGTGAAGATGATTTTAATCGTGTAGAACAAAATTATATGTGGGCAACAGGTCGTCTTGCCGAAGTAGAAGGCGAAGATGCAATCTATAGTGATGTTCGTGCTCGTTTATTTATGACACAAGAAGAAGCTATTGCCAATTATGAGCGTAGTCCTGAATGGTTAAAAAAGTTATGTGTTGCCTTTGCAGATGGTATTAATTACTATTGAGAGACACATCCAGAAGTGACACCTAGAGTCATCACACATTTTGAACCTTGGATGGCAATGTATTTTAGTGAAGGATCTATAGGTGGCGATATAGAGCGTGTTTCTACTAGAAAAATAAAAGCCATGTATGAGGGTGGTATGGAAATTCCAAAAGCACAACAAGTCGCATTACTGCAAGAACAAGAAATGCAAGAACCACAAGGATCTAATGGTATTGCGATTTCTGGAGATCTCACAGCCTCTGGAAAT
>CAKZKZ010000944.1 GCA_937124495.1 uncultured Dokdonia sp.
TTCCTTTTCAATTGCCAACGATTCTTCTTATTTATACCTTTGTTTTGAAACGAGGGAGCCACTTTATATCGTAAAAATGTTGCGAGCAAGTTGGTATTTACAGCTAAGTTCTAAAGAACGAAAAAGGCGTTTTAATGCTAGTATTGCATTTGATCCAATGTATATAGAATTAGAGCCGAAACACGATTATGTAGAGAAAAAAGAGAAGAAAGGACCTACTTTTGAGAATTGGTTGGATGATTATAGACTAGAGTCCAATACTTATACCACGCAAGGACTGAAGCATTATCAAAAAGAGGCTTTAACATTGAGTGATACGAGTCATAATTTTATTCGTGTTCGATTGGATTATAACGAAGAGAAAGCAGTATATGAAATAGCAATTCCATTAAAAGAGTTGATGCCAATAGCGCAAATTGAATGGAATGAACGCATGAAATTGAAGGTGTATATAGATGCCTTGGATGCTCCTCCCGAAAAAGGAAAATTAAGTGTTGGAACAGGCACTTTTCAACCCATAGGGCGTCAAAGAGGATCAATTCCATCTCCTTCTAGTACTCCCCAAAAAGAAATTCAACCCAAAAAACTAATAGAAGGGGCAACCAAAGCCTGCTTGTATTATAAAGCCAATTTTAGCCACGAGTTCTATTTGGTTTCGGATAAAAAGTAGCGTATAACTAGATAATACTCCGTTTATTTTTTAGTTTTTCTATGAAAAACATAAAAAAGCATCTTGCATTAGTTTGATTATCAGCTTTTTAGTATTTTGGTCATATAAAATCCATCTTACTGATAATCAAACTAATACGATTTTTCAACGGAGTAATGTTCAGTATAGTTTTTTATTTTTGTTACACAAATCAGCTATTTCATCATTACATTATAAGTAAATGACTTACATAAAGTTTAACCATAAGTACTTTGTCCTGTTTTTCTTGACACTACTGTTTAGTAGTGTTGAGCTGCCGGCTCAGGAAGAACAGTTTTTTAGCATCAAAGGGCAATTGGTTGATTCCAAAAATCAAGCGATTGAAGTAGGTAATGTCTTGGTTTTAAAACCTGTTGATTCCTCTTTGATCAAAGGCACCTATATTTTAGATGGAAATTTTGAATTAGAAGGTCTTACCGCTCCTAGTTTCTTAGTCAAATTAACTGCCTTAGGCTATACAGATACTATTTTCTCTGTTCAAACGGAGCTCAAAGAAGGGCTTTTAGATTTAGGTATTTTGACTCTTAGCAACAATAACAATCTACAAACTATAACGGTAGAATCGACCGTTCCGACCTTTAAGTCAGAGCGAGGAAAAGTCATTGTCAATGTTGAAAAATCTATGTTGAGCAATAGCGGGACAGCACTAGATGTCCTCCATCGCTCCCCAAAAGTCATTGTCAATTCAAAGGATGAAGTACAAGTCTTTGGAAAAGGAGCACCTATCCTACTCTTAGATGGGCAGCCTGTCACAGCACAAGAATTGAAAACGATTCCTTCTACGGAAATTAAAGAAGTAGAAATTATTAAAAATCCATCTGCTCGTTATGACGCTGCTGGACGTGCGGTAATCAATATTATTACCCTCAGACAAAACATTGAAGGATACAATGGACGTGCATTAATCCGTTTGACACAGGCACGCTTTTTTAGTGCTTTTGGTAATTTAAGTTTCAATTATAAAAAAGGAGCAGCATTACCTCCTGCTAGGGTTGTAAATTATTCTTCAAATGAAGAGTATGTTAGCTCTGAGTTTTCGGCGAGCTGGGTAAGTGTTACATCTATTACGAACACATCTGCACAAATAAACTTATTAACAACTGTAAATAATCTTGCGATAGGGAATCACAACGTGTCAATTGAGTTTTTTAGCCACAGACTTGAGCCACATGACGAAACAGAACAAACATATATTAAAACCTCACTAGGAACTACTATTGTTTCTTTAGTTTTAACAGAAGCAGTAGTTTTAACATTAACTCCAGATAATTTAACCTTTAATTATGAGTTTGGAGGAAGCACACCAACAGCGCAAACTGTTAATATTACTTCAGAGAATGCTTGGACTATTGCAGAAAGTACCAATTGGCTTTCCATTTCTATAAACTCTGGTTCTAATAATGGTACTTTCCAAGTTTCAGTAACTCCAGCAGGTTTAAGTGCAGGAACACATACTGCTAATGTTACTGTTAATGATGGAGTGACTACAAAAATTTTAGTAGTGTCTTTAATTGTTTCTGAACCAGATACAGGAACAGATTATTTATATGTTACACCAACAACATTAAATTTCGGTTATACATTGTCAGGAATTTTACCTCCAACAAAAAGAACTGAATTAAATGCTTCAGCAAATTGGGTAGCTACTACAAATCAACCTTGGGTAAAATTAGTAACTACTTCTGGTACAAGTGGCGTAGGAAACTTAGATATAGGTTTACAAAACGTATCTTCTTTGTTGGCAGGCAACCATTATGCTATAGTATCTATTGCTGTTGGAAATATTGTAAAAACAATAAACATAAACCTTTCTGTTTACCTGTTTGCACAACAATTATTAGAAGTTAATACACTCTATTTTGCA
>CAKZKZ010000945.1 GCA_937124495.1 uncultured Dokdonia sp.
CTTTTCTATAATCTACAAAATCAATATCTACTGCTAGAAATTCAGGACCTAGACTTCTATGCCACAAGCTATAATCAGAGTTTCTTTCTCCCGTTTTCTCCGTTTTGGTATTCTCAACTCTTGGGGCAAACTTATTATTATCCATATCAAAATTTAGTTAAACTCTTGAACTTGCTATATCATAAAACTGTAATAAGACTTCATCTTCCATCAAAAGATTATTGGGGATTCTATCGCCAATTTGAACAATCGTCTTAAAGTCTTTATCTTGGTAACATTGCTTGAAACCAGCCCTTAAAGCTTCTACACGTGCCTCTTTTATCTTTGCCTTTGGTTTGGCTACTTCTGTCTTATACCCATCAAATTGTTTTAGCAAACGCTTGGTGCGCAATTTCTCTAAATCAGCTTCATTTTCAGGATCTGGCGCATACCATTTTCCTGAATCGTCTTTTAAGAAATTTTCTTCTAAAATTATTGCTAATTCTGGTATGACATCTCCTTTACGCACACCTGCTAGAGCTTGCATCCATTGTGGCATTATATCTTGGTAGGTTAATGCCTTTTCTGTTAATGTATTTTTCAACCACAATACACCATCTTGTTCTGAAGAAACAAGTATAGATAGTTGTATAAACTCAGGATTCTCTTTTTTCTTTTTATCATATTCGTGTACTTGCTCATTGGTAAAGAACATCCCGTCTCTTTCAATAAAGCGCTCTCTTAAGCCTAGTTGAAATTTACTAGCATCAATTGGTACTGGTAGTCCTTTTTGCACATAAAAAGCGATTAGCCTATCGAATAAAATTTTAGGACTACGCTCAATGATTGCTGTGGTCGAATTCCCAAAAGTTAAATGAACCGGTAAATGATGTAAATGCTCATCTACAAAATCCCAAACTGCCAGATTAGTTTGCTTTTGCTGTTTGAACTTCTCATCAAACTCTGAAGATGGTTTATAACAAGAAATTATCAAGTCTTGTTTGACAGCTGTTAAAGTAACTCTTGAATTGTGAGTTTGCTGTTTCTTATCCAGTGATGAAACATTGGCTATTACAAAACCAGAATTTTGAATAGCATTTTGAATTGTATTCCAAACCGCAGCGCTTGTATTGCTAAACTCTACCGTCATCCACTTGCCAGGTTTTAGTATTCTAAAATATTCTAGAAAAGATTTTTTCATTAAATCTAGATATTCTGATGCCCCTTTTCCCTGAGACTTATTTTGAATTGCTTCGTGATGATTGTTCGTATGAACTTTTAACCATGAATCCCAAGTAAAATTTAATTCAGAATACATTATGTTAGCACCAAAAGGTGGGTCAATAAATATATAATCTACAGAATCATCTGATATTAATGAGTTAGTGCATGAAGATGTTTCAAGAACTACATTATCCAATTCATTTCGATTTAAAGATTTTAAAACAGCTTTAACCCTATCTTTAAACAGCTTGATTACATTATATTCAATTTTATTAGTAGGTACAGCTATGGTACCTCTTCTATGTCCAGCTGTTTTACCTCCATCTCCCGCCTTTTCTCCCCCAACCCTACTTATGGCAATTTGATGTTGAACTGAAGCCCTATTCATTATTCCTGTTAGTGCCCATAATAGGTGAGAACTATTACTTGATTTTCGCCAAAGCGCAGATATAATTAATAAGTTTCTTTCTGTAAAAAAATCATGAACATGAGATAATCCATGAGTTCTTATTGGTTCTTTAGTTTTATCTCCAATTGGCAATTTATCTGTAGGATGCCAATATTTATGCTGTTCTTCGGATATTTTTTTTATAATAGCCAAATCGTTTTGATCAGGAACTTTTTCATATCGTCTTTTACCAAGAGAATAATTTATCAAAACAGGATGAGACCTTGTCTTCTTTACAGTGGTTTTAAGTTGAGTATCATAATTTGTTGTCCATGATTTGTTTAGCTTGCTCTTGGACAAACTGCTACTACATTTTTCACAATTAAATGTATCCCTTACTTTTCCTTTATCAACATCTACTGCAACATTCCAGAACACCATTTCATTTGAGCAATTTGGGCATAAATAAATATCACTCCAAACAACATAGTTTACAATTCCCTTTAAATCACTTGAAGGATGACTCGTCTCATAAAACCATCCATATTCATTTTTTACTTCATCTATAATTCTTTTTGCTTCACTTATCAGTTTTTCTGGGTTATTACCACGATTATAATTATATCCGATAAAACTTCCAATCGGTGCAAGCTCAGATAGAATACAATATCGTTTTCCCCAAACTGGCATATTTAAACCATAACCTGCAAATTCTTTCTCAATTTTATATTTTATCTCATTAGAAACACTGTCCCCACAAAATCTCGAAGCAACACCTGTCATGCCCGTCCCAGAAAAACCATCATATATCACATCTCCTGGGCGAGAATAATACATTAGATATCTTAAAATAGCTAAATGTGGAACTTTAGTGTGATACCCGTGTGCATTATATATAGGATTATTTTTCCCAACACTTACATCACTTGTAAATGGCTTTTTAACTTCATTATCTTTTCCACGTTTATCTCCTTGAAATAATTCTATATTCTCCCTATTCCAATTTTCTATAAACTCATTTAGCCAGGGGTTAGGACAGGCTGTATAATAAGGTGGATCAGACAAATTGATAATGTCATCATCTTCACCAATAGGAAAACCGTCTATTTTTTTTAGTTCCGGTAAATGCTTACGTAACTCTTCTCTAAAATAGGCTCTACGTTCTTCTTCCGAATTAAATGGTTTACCCAGAACTGTTATTTGTTTTGTTTCTGTATTATCGAACATAATTTATTTCAATATAATTCTAATCTTATCCCTTTCTTTTCCTTTAGCGAGTTCATCAACATGTGCTTTAAAGGCTGTTACGGCCTCATCTGGTGTTAACGGTTTGTTGAAAGTTGATTTCATACCTTCCAAGCTTAATTCAATTTTTTCCAAACCTTGGTACAAGCTCATAATTGCATTTCTGATACTTAAAACATTATCTTTTGATAGTACTGTCTTACCTGACTTGAAATCAATTAATAAAGCGCTTTGCTCTGAACCTAAGAGGCTCATGTTTTTCTTTACCATTGGATCTTCCAAAGTATCTTTCAAGGTTTGTTTCCAATTTTCTAAAAGGTGTTGAAGATCTAATTTTGCCTGCTTAATGGTCGTTATTTCTGAAACTTGAAAATCTAAAGGATTAAATTCTTGATACGGCGCGGTTAGAATAAGGTCCTTATTTACATTACCATCTGCTGGTTGTAGTTTATTTACCTTATTTAACCATTGCTGGTATTGCCCAGTAGAAAGAAAATCTGCTTCTTTTAATAGATCGCAAATTACTTTTTCTTCAGAATCTAACAATGCATGTTTTTGTGTATTGTCTGCTTCGCTAATGCGATACTTTAAATACAATTGTAAATACCAACTAGCATACTGCTCTTTAAGTTTGCTTAATTTGGTTTTATAGGCATCTATTTCACTTTGATTTCCAGATGATAAAATAGTTGCTAATTGATTAATGGTGCTGGTCAATTCTTGTTTAAAAGCATCATCTGTTACGTACTGTTTACATTGTTGTAAATACGATATATCATCACTAAAATGCGTGATCTCATCTAATTGATTTTCAACTTTTTCAAGTAATGGTTTTGCTTCCAAAATTTTATTGATATCATCAACAGAAAATTGAAAATTCTTCATTTTAGCTTCTGAGGTATAATTAGCTAGTTTATCACAAAAACCTGAAAAGGCAGTAAATGATATTCTGTAATTTCGTGCTTCATTTTCAGAAATAATTTCAATTCCCATTTTTGTATAGCCTCCTTGAACTTTACTAAGTAATGTTACCGATCTTTTAGCCCATTCATTTGCTGCACTAACTAAATTTGTATACGTGCTAGCATCTTTTAGTTGTTTGCTTAAATCTCTACCTAAGATTCCAATAAACATTGCCTTAAGCGCAGCTTCATTTAATCCTTTTGGCGGTTTAACATGAGTAAATGAATAAAAGTCCTCTTTAATAACATCTTTTAAGTCGGATAAGTTTGTTGAATTAATTGATTTTCCAGATGATAATGTTATTTCCAATTCACCTAGTGCTGACAAAGTAGCAAGAACAATAAATTGGAGTTCAGCCTCAATTTTAAAGTCTTTAGATAACCATAAGTTGTCACTTTTATCAACATACTCGATTATATCTTGACGGTTAAGTACTTGACCTTCACCTTTTGCTTTTAATTGAGTTAACACACTTTTAGCATAAGCTGAATGGCTATAATCTAGCATACCAGGAACCCATAGCCCTAATCCAGACAAGATACCTTCACCATCCCTGTTTGATTGCTCAGGATTAGCAATCTTTGTTAAAGCTTGTTTTATTAAACGGTCGAAATTGTCTTTTGCAATTGAAGCGTTTAATTGTGAGAATTTAGGATAA
Source organism: uncultured Dokdonia sp. (assembly GCA_937124495.1). Classification (GTDB taxonomy): domain Bacteria; phylum Bacteroidota; class Bacteroidia; order Flavobacteriales; family Flavobacteriaceae; genus Dokdonia. The sequence goes on from CAKZKZ010000945.1 coordinate 4,458, forward strand.
TTTGGTCTTTCTTGTTCGAACCATTCTTCAAAAACTAGGGAAGCAACACCCGAGAATATTTGTTCTTTCGTATAACCTGTTCCTAGAAGCGGATAACCGTTCAAAGGCAATTCTTTTCCTTGGTAATCAACTTTTGTTATTTGCACATATTCACTATCAAATAATGCTCTTGCTTTCTTATTAAGCTCTTCAATTTTCTGCCTGTAAATAGCTTTTTGCGATGAATCTGCTCTTACTTCCAAAGCAAGTGCTGCTCCATACAATGTAACGGCTTGTTTAAACTCATTAGAGAGGCCATCCATGATGAAGTAAACTTCATCCTCTTCATGATTCCTTTTCTTTTTAGACTCATCAAAAATGGGCATGAAGTACATATAAAAATGCTGCCTTGGATGGGTAGTAGATTTTTCGTTTGGGTTTCCAAAGAAAATATACCCATCACGATATGTTTTATGTGATTTCCACTCTACCGTATGCTCCCAAATTCTAAAACCAGTTCTGTAGGTAACATGATCAAGAGGTAGGTTTATTTCTAAAAATTTAAAGAAATACTCATCTTTTTGCCCATCAGCCATAGAGGAAGCGTAATCTTTGATTTTTTGGTCAAAGTTTATACCACCCTCAATTCGTAAATGATATTCCCCATTCTCTGCATCTTTATCAAAATACTGCCCGGATGTTGCAGTAATGATTTGCTGCGCGGTAGAATCCATGATATCAATTAAAAAATCTCTATCACTTGCTAATTGATCAGTAAGGCATAAATCATCTACTAAGTGCTCTGTATTAGTTCCATTTTGCTTAGTCAACTCATGTTGCAGTAATTTAATGGCACAAGCATTTGCAATTCGTTTAGCTATTTTTTTCTTCTTTGATCTAACGCCTGTAAAATAGGATTCTATTTTATCATTGATTGTTTCAGTTACTTCTTTCACTTTTCTAACATCGGGTATTGCCATTAAGTCTTGGCTTTTTTGAATGTCTTCCCAGTACTTATCATAAGTTAGTAAGCCTGGATTGTCTAAAGGAACTTCTTTTTCCAGTATTTCCGTAAACTGATTTGAAAGTGTTTTTAAGATTTCTCTTTGACTTTTTCCAATTCTAATTCGTTCAAAGTTTTCAAAGTAAGTAGGATGTACCGGAAACAGCTCCACATAATCCTGTGTTCTACCATGCATATCAGTAAAAAACGAAAGAAACGGGTCTAAATGTTCCTTAATTTTCTGTTTTTGATGTTCGTTTTTGCTTAGTAAACGATTCTTCACTATAAACGCAACATCCTCCTTTGTAATCATTATGTCCTTGTAGCGGTCATTTACTTTTTGCAGCATATCAGCAGCAAACTGAAATTCTGATGAGTGATAGATCATTTCCTGAACTCCGAAAATGAACTTGAACTTAGAGGAATCGCAAGCTTGACCCAGAGCTTGAAGCACTTGTAAATCTTGATTTAACTTGTCTGGTGTGCTTCTACCTTTTAAGTAGGCTAGCATCTCGTCAATTACTATTAATAAGCCTTTATCAGGGAATTTCTCTTCAAATTCCGCCATCATTAGCTTTAATTTATCAGCATAAGTAATTACCCCATGCCCTTCAAATGAGAAATTAACACCTAACTCTGAAAAGTATCTTTCAATCTTAAATGTTACAAAATCCCATAAGCTATCGGTGCCACCGAGCTCAAACCGAAGAACTTTAAATTGACCTGCTATTGATTCTAATGCCTTTTTTGGTTTTTCTTCTTTAACTAATTCCAACAATTTACCATTTTCAGCAATTAAAGAAACAAGTGACATCAAGTGAGATTTACCGGTACCATAATTACCTACAACTTGCAAACCAAATGATTCTCCGGTAACATTAAAGTCAAGATTTCTAACTATTAAAGGAATAAGATGATCCTTGAATGTCTCGGAAAAAACGAAGGTTTTCACCAAACTCTTTTGATAATCACTTTTATGTGTTTCACTAAATTTTACTACTTCCGTTATAGGTTCGAAGTTTATGAGTTCTTTATATTTCATATGGTTATATGACTGATGTTTTTAAAATTTATTTGTTTGCCTATGGCCTTGCTCAAAAAGTATAGAATCCCGTTATCGTAAGTTCCTTCAGATAGAATAAATAACGATGTGTTTTTTGATATTTCATCAAAAAGTTGGTCAAGATTTAGCTTCAATGAAGGCTCTAAAAGAATACCGAAATTTTTAAGAGCCAAAGTGTTTTTATCATAATGGGAACGTTTAACGCCATTTTGAAAAATTTCTTGAATTAAATCACGTGCTTCTAGTACAAATCTTGGACTACCCAGTATTGGAACAAATTTTCTTGATAGCTCCAAACCTATATCTAAATAATTGATTTCTGGAACTTCAAGTTTTGATATTATGATTTTATTACGTGTGCTTTGCTGTATATATCGATGAATATCTTCCATGTAATTTAATTGATTTGATCCATAGCTTTAATTAATGCTTCTTTTTTATAACGTTCGTTCTCGGTGGCTTTTAAAATCTTATCAGCAAGCCACAGCGTAAGCAACTCTTTTTTAGATTGTTTAAAAATTTTAGCAAGCGTGTCTATATCTTCTTTTCTAAAAGCACGCTCACCTCGTTCCATTTTACTGAGCATTGCTTGATCCATATCTAGCTTAGCAGCGAGCTGCCGTAATAAAATATCGTTAGCTTCTCTTAGTGCTCGTATATGTTCACCAATCATAACGGGTTCTTTTATGTTAAAATGACTTGACAAATATTGGACAATTTAAGGATTATGTGGGAGAAAATTTCTACTTTGTACTCTTAAATTTTTGATGCGCATAAAAAGGGATAACAACTTATGATTTTATTCAACTAAACGTGTAAAAAACGAGAATTATAGAAGATTAAAGTAAAAGCGGTGAGGTGTGGTATTTGTAGAATTTTACTGAACAAACAAACTGAAAAAACTGTTTGTTAATATTTAAGGGAATAAACAATAGTCTATGTATTTAAAAAATTTAAAACTTTGGAACTTTAGAAAATATGGAAATACCAATCCATTTGACCTTAACCAACCACACTTGGATTTAAATTTCACTAAGGGTGTAAATGTACTTGTAGGGAAGAATGATTCTGGTAAATCTGCTATAATCGATGCCATAAAAATTGTGCTAAAAACGCATAGTTATGATTGGTACAAGATTGATCAAGATGATTTTTTTTATGATTCTGAACGTCTTAGAGTAGAAATAATTCTTGACGAACTTGACCCTGAAGAAGCAAAGCATTTTACGGAATGGTTAGGCTGGGTTAAGGATAATTCGGGTAACACTAAATGCTATTTAAGACTAATACTAGATGTGAGAAGAAATCTTGCTAATAAGAGAATCTTTCCATCAGATGTAAAGGCTGGTATAGATCCGGTAGGTTTTCAGCTGAATGCAGAGGCTAGAGAATATCTTAAAACGACATACTTGAGACCTCTTCGAGATGCAAAATCAGAACTTGTACCTAGAAAAAACTCAAGACTCACACAAATTCTTCAAGCTCACGATGCTTTTAAGGATAAAGATTTAGATCATTTGCTTGTTGGGCTTTTTAAAGATTTCAATAATTCTGTAGAACAATATTTTTTGGGTAAAAATAATGAAGGTAGTGACTTATCAAAAGATGAACTAAAAGGAAAAGAACTCAAATCAGACATTGATAAATATATTAAATCCTTTTATGATGTTTCAAAAGAATCTGCATTTGGAGTTAAGGGTAATAACTTAAAAACAATCCTTGAAAAATTAGAACTTTCCATAAAAGACGAAGTCAATCCAGGCCTCGGAACTCTTAATCGTCTCTTTATGGCTTCGGAATTACTGCATTTACAAAAAAGAGATTGGTCAGGATTGAGGCTGGGATTGATAGAAGAACTGGAAGCGCATTTACATCCGCAAGCTCAAATGCAGATTATTGAAGCTTTACAAAAACAGAAAGAAATTCAACTTATTCTTACCACACATAGCCCTAATTTGGGATCAAAAATAAAACTAGAAAATTTAATCCTTTGCTCAGATGATTCAGCATTTCCATTAGGTCCAGAGTACACAAAATTAGAACCTGATGAATATTCGTTTTTGGAAAGATTTTTAGATACTACTAAGGCAAATTTGTTTTTTGCAAATGGGGTCATAATGGTCGAAGGTTGGTCTGAAGAGATTTTAATTCCAGCAATTGCTCAACGCCTTTATGAACAAGGAACAATTTCAAAAAATTTAACTCAAGCAGGTGTTTCAATAGTAAATGTTGGTAACACAGCATTTCAACAATATTCTAGAATTTACTTACGAGCGGATAATTCTAAACAAATCAACATTCCAGTCTCAGTTATAACTGACGTTGATGTTAGAGCTTACAAATTGCATATAGACAAAGATGAAGACGGAGCTATCATTAAAACCTGCATTAAAGAAGATGAAGTTGAAGTTCAGGATAAGTCTGAAAAGAAGAAAACTGAAATTGTAAAGAAATATAATGATCAAAATGTTAAAACATTCGTCGCGGAAAATTGGACTTTAGAATATGCTCTATTAAAATCCACATCGCTTTCGAAACTCTTTTCAGATGCATTTAAGAAAGTGCATCCTCAAATTAATGTTGACATAGTGGAGAAAGAGTTAGGAAAGAAGTTAATTAGTAAATTATACAAAACTCAAATTGCTTACGAGATTGCTGCCAATATTGAATTGAATAGTGTTCTACCAATAAATGAAGATGATGCAAGTATAAAATATATCATAGATGCAATAAAACACGCTTGTAATGATTAACATTACTGAATCAGATATCGCTTATGCAGAAGAAATACTTTTAGAGTCAGGGAAAGCATTTGATGATGAGCGAAGAGCCTTTATAAAAAACTTCAAAACTATAGATTTGCAAGCAGTTCCAGGTAGCGGAAAAACTACTGCACTACTTGCTAAATTATTGATACTTGAAAAAAAACTACCTCTAGTTGGTAATGGAGGTGTTTTGGTTATCTCCCACACAAACGCGGCTGTAAATGAGATAAGAGAAAGAATTGGACATCACTGTCCTAAATTATTTTCTCATCCTAACTTCGTAGGCACGATTCAAAGCTTTGTTGACACTTTTTTGGCTATTCCAGCATACCTACAAAAATACAAACAGAAACCTGTACGTATAGATAATGAGATCTATAATGAGACAGTTTCGAAGTTTTTTAACTATGGAAAAACTGGATTTTTAGGACAGGAAAAAAGTAACGCAATCTATTACAATAAGAATTTCAACGTTCTTCACAGTTATCGTTTTCAACATTCTAAGAATGGTATATTATTGATAGACAAAATCAATGGAAAAGAGCTAATTGTCAAAACTCCAAATGCAAAGAAAGTAAAGTTCACACCATCTGAAATTTCAAGAATTGAACAATGGTTGAGAATAACGAAAGAAGATACGTTGAGAGCTGGAACACTATGTTTTGATGATGCGTATTTTCTAGCCGATTTACTACTAGCAGAAATTTCAAATTACGATAAATTACTTCAGAAAAGATTTCAATATGTATTTGTAGATGAGATGCAGGATATGGAAGTTCATCAAATGAACTTAATTGAAAGATTGTTTACTGGTCATAATTGTGATACCAAGTTACAACGACTGGGTGATATTAATCAGAGTATTTTCTCAAGTAATGTTAACGCAAAAATGATATGGAACCAGAGACAAGAAAAATTATTTTTTAAAGGAAGCCATAGATTGAGTAAACCGATAGCCGAGATAGTCCAAAGTGCTTCATTGACACAGACAGAGGTCGATGGTCTTGGTTCCGACGAAAAAGGAAAAGCAATAGACTTAAAGCCTCTTTTATTGGTGTTCAATGTAGCTGATGCAAATAAAGTAATACCAACGTTTTCCAATAAAATAAAAGAGCTTCAAAAAGCAGGATTACTTCCACTAGCTAAGCAAAATTATCACGCGTTTGGTTGGCGCAAGGAAACAGACAAAGAATATAAGCTCTGTTTAAATACATATTTACCTACTTTGAAAAACAAAACTGGCGCTAACTCACTTGAATTTAAAACGTTAGAAGATTATCTAGTATTCTTCCCTAAAAAAGATCACTCTTTGAAGACATCTAGGGGCGCTATTTTAAATGGATTGGTTAAAATGCTTCGTGTTGAAAACGTTAGAGATGAACACGGTAGGTATTTTACCTCATTCCGACTTCTATATTCTATCAAAAAGCTTAACCTTCATAATTACGAGTTACTGAAAAGTAAAATTTTAAAATGGAGTATAGAGCTTATAGAGTTTAAATCAAATGATGTTTTATTAGATATGAAGGATTTTGCTCCTGTTTTATTAAACTGGTTAAGTTCAGAGTTAAAGTATTCTCAAGAATTTATCAATACACCGTCAGTTGATAAACCTGAATCTATAGAAGAAGAAATTAAAAATTATTACGATAAAGATGGTTTCAGAGTCCAAGTTGGAACAGTACATAATATTAAAGGACAAACTCATACAGCTAGTCTTTATTTAGAAACCTTTTGGAATGGAAAATATGAATCTGAACGCTTAAAGGATCAGTTTTTCAATATTCCAATAAATGAATCACTTCAAGATCTTACAGATGCAGCAAAAGAAAAATTAATACAAACTGCAAAAATGGTGTATGTAGGATTTTCAAGGCCTACACATCTATTAGCTTTCGCAGTTGAAAAAAGTAGATTTGAAAAAAACTTAAAAGATATCGATAGCAATAAATGGTTGATTCTTGAAATTTAAAAACAAAATGACGAGATGAAGATAGTTAGTATTATATAAATAGTGTGGTGTGACATATATAGAAAAATACATAAAGAACAAAGGTGGTATTCTGTCCGGAGACCTAGCACGTTATATACAGAAAAAACAAGTTATTACCAATGAAGCAGCGCGTAAACGTGTTCAAAGACTTAACAGTCCTATTCATAAAATAGCTGGACTCTTTTCTGATAAAAAAGTTTTTGTTTATCACTCTGACAACTTTCAAAACCCAGACTATTTTACAGATCTAGTAGAGTCTTTCAAGACAGATGGAAAACGGTGCTATGCAATTATTAATGCTATTAAATACCACCACGGCTTAGTTCCTATTGATGAATTGCCTAATTACTCAATCAGTCCCGTAAATTCAATAAAGGGGCATATGAAGTTCACTTCAGTTATAGAACTTCTCAAAAAGCATAATTTAATTCGTGAAACTAACATTGGAGAATATGGACTTAACATTTTTGTAGCGGACCAATTAAGCCTAAATGTTAGACATATAAAGGGAATACAAATTTCCAAGCGTTTGGTGATCCAACAATTTGAAATATGGAGTAAAAATATTGGCCTTGCCTCTTTTAAAAAAGGCAAGAATAATAATATTGTCGGCGGATTCCAATTTGCCTTTACTGCACCTACCTATATAGATGGTCTTGTGGGTTATACCAATAAAATAAAAAAGCCAGGGTTTCTAGTTACTGATATTCTCATAGGAAATATTACTGATGAAAACACAGTAAGCTTTTTTTTGAGAAAAGTTGCAGCTGTAAAGGCATCAAACCCTTCCTTAAAATTATTCTCTGTATTAATAGTCGATGGTATTTCATCTGAAGGACTCAATCAGCTAAAGAGTAAAGGTGTTCTTGTGGCGTCTATTAAAGAACTTTTTGGTAGAGATTATAGCGAATTGCTTAAAAATTTAATTAATACTGTAACCAATGCCGGTGCAATCTTAAAAACAGAACCAGAAAAGTATTTGCAGATGATGGATAAACTCACAAAGTTGATTGACGGAAAGACAAACAACTTAAGGGGCGATTTATTTGAGTTAGCTGTTGGTTTCTATTTTAGTAAATATTCACAATCACTTGATATTGGGAAAAGAGTGCCTGTCACAGATTCAAATCGAACAAGAGAAATAGACGTTCTTGCCAGAAATGAAAACGAAATATGCATAGTGGAATGTAAAGGCTATAATTATCCTGTTGATGTAGAATATATTGAAATTTATTTGTCAGAAAAAATTAAAGAAATTAGAGGATGGCTAGCTATTGCTCATTCTGATAAGAGGCATCGATTTGAAATATGGAGTACTGGTGGATATACAAAAGAAGCTTTAGTATTACTTAAGAAAACAAAAGATAAAGTTAGAAAGTTTGATTTTGATTATCTAGACCAAAATGATATTAAGGAAAGGGCCAATAAGTTGAACTCTGAAAAATTCAAAGAAATCCTGAGAGATTATTATTTAAAGGAAATAACTTAATTTACAGATGCTCTAAAATAAAAAATTTATAGTTTTTAAAGGTAAAATCCATATTTTGTTATTATCCAAATATTGATTTCGCTTCACTATAAACCCTTTCAAAATTAGCTTCCAATTCTTCATTTGAATATTCTTTTGAACCGTTTGGAAGCTCTCTTTTAATATTCTGTAACTTAAATTGTACCCTTTTATCCTTTCCATCAGCATACGTGATAAACTCTCCTTGTTTTAATCTAAAAAACACATCTGCCCTAATTTTAGGAATTTCCTTTTCTCCAGTTGTAATTCGTGTATCAAAATCTAAGTTATGTCCACGACTAATACTTTTGGTTGGATCTTTAATAATCTCAAAAAAACGTTCGTAATATTTGGCGGTATCTGGGTCGTTTACTTTTCCGAAGAATTGATAAGATAGATTACTCAATATCGCTTTGCTTGCCTTATCTCCATACATCATATCATTCTGAATTTTATCCTGCATCACATAAATAGTAGAGATATTATAACTCCGTAAAGTTGCCGGAATACGATGCATATTCAATAACCTAATGGTTGGCGCTTCTTCCATTAATAAAAACGAAGGCTCACTATTCCGAACACTCATTTGTTTTGTAATTGTATGAATAATTGTTGCGATTACAGGCGAATACGAAGTCTCAAATTTTGGATTATTAACAATCGAAATAACACAAGGGTTTTTAGAATCATTTATATTAAGCGGCACTTCATCTGCTGATAAAGCCATAAAAATCCGTTGTGTGCTAATTCGTTTCAACGCATTTGCCAACGTACTTTTAACACCTGCGGTCTGCCTTTCAGAATCCTTACCGCTGATAAATGCACCTGCCACCCCTCTTGATTGGGGCTTGTTTCCCAAAAATC
>CAKZKZ010000946.1 GCA_937124495.1 uncultured Dokdonia sp.
GGAGAATAAACCGAATAAGAAAAGTCACGGCAGGTTTGATACAGTACAGGCATCGTTTTGTTTTCATAAAAATCGCTAGCCGTTACGTGAAATTGATAGCATGTATCAATGTTCACCCAAAAGTACTCTTTATGCTCTATACCAGAATGTAAAACACGTTCTAGCTGAGAAAAATCCCAGCTAGAAAATGCTTCGATATGATCAACCTTGCCGTCTAAATTTTCATCGTAACCACCATTTACTGGACCACGATGATATCGGCTTACTGATGAATAAAGATCATTAGATATGCCACAGTTATTTCTCTGAAGCGAACCACAAGCATTAAGAGCTAAAATTATACAAATAAATTGTATAACTCTAAGGGAAGTATCAATTGCAACTATCTTTGACATATTGCCAACGTAGACAATTCTCGCCACTTTCAGCACATTGCGCTTTCAATGATTTTAAAATCCTACCGCACATAACTTGCCTTTGCTGTGTAGCTAACTCTTGCTCCCACAATTTTCGTTGTAATTTCTCTTCTGTGATTTTTTTATCTGCAATCTCGTATTCTTTGAAGGTTTTATAAACAGGTAGCAGTTCGAGTCCGATATTTTTTCTTTCAAATGGTTGCTCGAGAAGTTTTAGATCTGAGTTCTTTGCTAAAATAATTCCGCAATTCTTTGTTCCTTTAATTACGTGATTGAATAAAGATTTCAAATCCCTAGCAATGTAGCTTGATTTTGGTTGTTCACTAAAAAATTGGCTTGCAACTGCAAAACCAGTTTCTTCATTTTTCATATACTTGATACTACAAAACTCATAATCGACACCGTACGTATCTCTTTTCCCTAAAAAGTAACCATTACCTGATTCGTATACCTCAGCCAATTCACTATTTTTTTTATCTATATCTTGAGATAGTTCATCAAAGTATGAATATGCGGTTTCAGCGACTAAAACCTTTTCTAAAGACAAAGGACTTACTTTTTGTGCCTTATAGATATCTGAGGACTGCCAAATTACATTGGCGTCTGATAACAAAGCATCAAAATTATTATAATAAACGTCATGTTTATTAAGATATGAAGAGTCGGCTGAAACATAATTTTTGAAGCCATAAAGTAAGTGTTCTGAGCCATACGTTCTGTATTTCGTTGCAAATCCATCTGTACCTCGTTTCATTTCATTTAGTACTAAAAAGACAAGTTCATTCCCTGTAAATAACAATCGATCACATTTTTTAGAACCTATTCTACCAAAAAGCCCTCTGATTCCTTCTAGTCCAAAGTCCGAATATTTTGGAAATGAAAAATGGCTTTGCTCAAACTCAATACCCAGTTGTCTATACCCTTTATTATTAAAGGTTATGTTTTCACCTTTAGTCTGGGCTGTGAAGTTGTCTTGAATCTGAAATACTCGCTCTAAAAGCATTTGGTTATATGATATCCACCCGAGTAATTTTCTATTTCTATGTGCTGGAAGCGAACTTTGTTCTGGAAGTGAACCATCCTTTTTCTCTGCATTAATTTCTTCAAGAGTTTTAGCAATTTGTTCTATATTTTGGACGTATAACTTTTCATCGAAGAAGGGGGCTCGTTTTACTTTTGTAAACCAATTTAGATTTTCTTCAAGCATCTCTAACTCTGATTGACCACCAAGAGCAGGGCTGTAACAAACCGTAAATTTGTTCCATTGATAATCATAGGTGCCATCTAGGTTTTCTGTTATTGCTGTTTTTAATTTGGAAGAAGGAGTTAACGATAAGGCATAGACGTCATCGTTATCCAAGAAGTTAGCTAAATTTGTGCTATGAGCTGGTTGTAGAAAAAATAAAAACAGCAATGGTAAGCACTTAAAAATACTCATAAAGTTCATCCTTGTTTAGTAATACTTAATTAATAGACTCGTAGAAATTTAGTTCGGGGGAGATTAATTGATCTTGACATGATTTAGACCTATCCAAGGAGTATGTTTACTACCTTTCATTCTAAATTGAATAAATTCATTTTTTTCTTGAACAACTTCTGTAATCGCAATTTCACTAATACCACTTTCACCAAGTTGCCTATATGTACTGTCTAGTTGTGTTACAAGGTCGAAACAGTCTCGAGGTAGAGCACCTGCTATGTACTGTAAACTGCCGTATGCTTTCTCTAGTTCTATGAGCCTTTGTACCGAGTTGAACAGCTCACACATATAACTACCACGCACAATTACACCTTTTCCGTTTTTTATGTCCTTAATTTTCTTCATTTCGGGAGTGACGTATCCAAGTTCGATAGCTTCTTGCTTTCTTACATCTCCGCCAATGCCTTTGTAATACATTTCAGCCAATCGTTTTTTGCCACCTTCAGATAAGCTAGAAAGTCCTTCTTCGTAGTAAGCTCGAGCTAATACTAAGTCTTTAACACCTCCTAAACCATTGTCGTAGTAATAAGCTAACCATGCTGATGTATTTGAAGTATCTAAATCAGACTTTCTTTCAAAATAGTATAACTGACGATATAGTTTTAAAGACTTTTCAGGTTTTCCAGTCTTATCATAAACTTTTCTAAGACCTCGATACCCGTAGTAATAATTATCATCTCGCAACGATGAAAATAGCCGCTCAGCTTGAACATAATCACTATTCTTAAAGTATTTTTCTGCGACTAAATTAAGCATGCTCGCTTTTATCTTTGCATCGTCAAAAAGCTCAGCTACTTCCTCCGCTTCAGTTAAGTAATTATAAGAAACTAACTTTTTAAGGAGCTTTTCTTGATTGGTTTGTTCTGTGAGTCGCACTATAACAGCAAAACCCCTTTTTATATTTCCTAGTTCGATATCGGTTAAAGCTCTTTTTAAGGAATATATTTCGTTAAATTCGTTCTCGTATAGCGCATTTTCACAAGCCATTAGAAATATCTCTGGGCTAGAAAGATGCGCTCTAGCTAACTTTATTAATTTATCATTAGATTTTTCGACTTGAGCCGATGATTCATATTCATCACAAATCGCTACTGCATTGTTTGAAATTTCGTTTGCTAAATACCAAGAGGACTTTGTTACTTCATGCGCTGACTTTGAAATGACTACAGCCGATATTGAAACGATACCTGTAATAAATATCGCATTAAAATGATCATTAAGTTTTACCGTCACCCACCTGTTAGCTGTTATATGCTGTTGTGACTCTGCTTGTAGTAAGCCCAATACAATCAAGCCACCAACTAAAACACCAATAACTAAGTGGCTGATTAATCTACCTGTTGAATTTGCATCCTCAAAAGATTTAGCCCCAATGTTTACTAAGTAAATGATTGCAGTAAAAGTAAATATTACGCCTAGTACAATTTTTAAAGTCTTTGACATTTTTTACTCCTTCTATTGCAACATTAACCAATTAACTATTCCGTATGCACCAAGACAAAAAGCGGCAATAGTAAATAATCTGGATAAAATATTTGGTTCTCCTGCATAACCACACTTAAGGCATCGTGTTGCTCTAGAAGAAATTTCAGCATTACATTCGGGGCAATAACCTAAACTCATTACATATCCTTTGATTGTATTTTTAATTAAGCTTCCCTTCACTCAAGTGAAAAGGGAACAACAATAAAGGTAAATAAATTCAGTAGGTTGAGGATGAACGAATCCGACAGAAAGATGTACATTGCCGACTTTTTGCTTTGTCGGCTATGTATTTTACTTAGATGACTGAGTTATAAACTCTTTTGGCGACTGCCCGAAAGCCGTTTTAAAACTTCGGCTGAAATAACTGGAAGAATTAAAGCCAACTAAATCAGAAGTCAGTGAAATAGATTTGCCTTCAATTAACAATTCCTTTGCTTTTAGCAATCGGTAATTTCGAATGTACTCGGCTGGCGTTTGGTTAAAAAGTGCCTTTAGCTTTCGTTGTAACTGCCTTTCACTCATGGCAATTGAATCAACTAGCTTTTCAACACAAAATTCACTGTCAGCATAGTTCTTCTCGACTAGCTGATTTAAACGCTCAATGAATTTTTGATCGCGTTCGCTAACAATGCTTTCAATGGGGTCATCTGGATTTTGCTGAGTTTTAAATCTTAGCTTTTGGCGATCCAGTGTATTTTTTATTTTTAGGAGTAATTGCCGAGCTTCAAAAGGTTTTGCTATGTAATCTACCGCCCCCAGTTCGAGCCCTTTTAATTCGCTTTCTTCATCCGCTTTAGCTGTTAATAAAATGGCTGGAATATGACTAGTATTATCATGCTCAGCAAGGGCTTTAACTAACGAGAAACCATCCATTTCTGGCATCATGACATCTGAGATTATCAAGTCTGGAATGTATTCAATGGCGAGCTCTAATCCTTTTGAACCATTGGCTGCATTGAATGTTTTATAATCGCTTGATAGTAAATCGACCAAGAAACCTCGCAGTTCATCATTGTCTTCGACAATCAGCAGTGATTGTTGTTCTTGATTGCTAGATACTGCCTTACCAGCACCAAGCTCTATTATTTGCCTTTGAGCTGGAGACTCTTGGTTGCTTTCTATGCAAAAATCATTAATGGTTAAACTAAAAGCGACTGACCCTGTTTTACTTGAGCAGGTTATCTTCCAACCATTTTGGCTACATATATCTCGTACCAGCGATAAACCCAAACCAAA
>CAKZKZ010000947.1 GCA_937124495.1 uncultured Dokdonia sp.
ATATCTGCGGCTACTTCCTTTTTTGATTTCAAATCATACGGAGTAATCGATCCATCTTTGTCTATAAACGTAACTTTATTGGTTTTGGTCTTAAAGCCAGCCCCTTTATCTCTAAGCGAATTTAAAACAATTGCGTCTAAATTCTTCTTTTTCAATTTTTTTAGCGCATTTTCTTCTTCATTTTGTGTCTCAAGTGCAAAGCCTACAAGGAATTGTCCTTGTTTTTTTTCACCCATAGACGCTAAAATATCTTTGGTCTTCACCAAATGAATCGTAAACGTATCATCGTTTTTTTTAATTTTTTCTTCTGCTACCTGCGCTGGTTTGTAATCAGCTACAGCAGCAGCAGCAATAGCAATATCACATTGCTCATATACTTTATGTACCGCCTTGTACATGTCTTCTCCAGAAACTACGTCATGAACGTTGATAAGATCATGCGTTACTTTTAAAGAACTTGGCCCTAAAATTAAATCGACAGAGGCACCTAGGTCAGCTGCTCGTAATGCAAGCTCAACACCCATAGTACCACTACTGTGATTTCCTATAAAACGTACAGGATCTATAGCTTCGTATGTAGGGCCTGCAGTGATAACAACGTTCTTGCCTCTTAAAGGTAATGTTTCTTCTATATGATTTTCTATAAAACGTACAATATCTTCTGGTTCTGCCATTCTTCCTTGCCCTACCAGTCCACTAGCCAATTCCCCACGTGTTGCCTCAATCATAATATTACCATACGAGGTAAGTTTCTGAAAGTTCTCCGCAGACGAAGGATGGATGTACATATCTAAGTCCATTGCTGGTGCAAAATATACTGGACATTTTGCACTGAGATACGTCGCAAGTAATAAATTATCACATGCGCCTTGCGACATTTTTGATATTGTATTTGCAGTTGCTGGAGCAATTACCATCAGGTCTGCCCATAATCCTAGTTCTACATGGTTTGTCCAAACAGCATTGTCATCACCTTCTATGGTAAAAGAACTATGAACAGGATTTTTTGAAAGCGTAGATAGTGTTAGGGGAGTTACAAAGTCTTTTGACTTTTCTGTCATAACAACTTGTACAAAAGCGCCAGCTTTAATAAATGCTCTTACTAAAGTGGCGCTTTTATATGCTGCAATTCCGGCGGTAACACCTAACAATACTTTCTTACCGCGTAATACTGACATAAATATGTTTATGAGTTTGTGTCTCCCTCAGAAATACTTGTGTCCCTGTGATAGATACGATCTTCTAGCCACTCTTGTACTGCAAGTGCGTGTGCTTTAGGAAGGCGCTCATAAAATTTAGATACCTCAATTTGCTCTTTATTTTCAAAGATTTCTTCAAGACTATCATTAAAAGTAGCGAACTCATCTAATTTATCAGAAAGCTCTTTTTTGATTTCTGTATTGATTTGTGTTGCACGCTTTGCAATAATAGAAATTGCTTCATACACATTATCTGTAGGAGCATCTATAAGATTTTTATCTATAGTAGTTGTGTTTACTGGTGCATCAATATCCTTAATATTCATCTTATAAGTGTTTAGTTTATGGTCTCTTCTTCTTTTTCTTCTACTTGAAGTCGTTGATTGATATCTTCTATCATCTTCGTCACTTCTTTTGTATATTTTCCAGACGGATAATACTTTTCTAATGTTTTATATGCTTCTTTTGCTTCTATCATTCGATCTGGCATTAAGTCTTGTCTTCTTCCAAGAGCAACTTGATATGCAGAATCCAAT
>CAKZKZ010000948.1 GCA_937124495.1 uncultured Dokdonia sp.
ACAAATCCTTTTTTATGATTATCATCACGCGCGGTAAATGGAGCAGGCTTTGCACTACTATGGAGCATTCCTAAAACATCAGCATCGTTAGGATCTTCATTTATGAAGCCTATAATCACTTCATCTCCAAGTTCTGGTCTAAAAAAAGCTCCTCTATTTTCTCCAGCATCTAGTGACGCAACGCGACACCATATCCCTTGTTCTTTATTATTAATAATAGGAATCTGAACTAAGATTCGTTCTTCCCCATCAGGGTCTTCTTCTAGTTGAGAAACCACACCGATTTGCAAACCTGCAATCGCAGGTAATAAGCCAGAAGCAGATGGAGCACTTACATCAAAGGTTTCTGAAAACCACTCGGGATTTAATCCAAATTGTGCATTTACCGTCCAATTCCCTTCTGAAAGCGTATGGTTTACGCCTGTGATGTATGCATTTCCATTAAATCGATCTCCTACGCCTTCTAGTTTTAAAACTGTATTAGGCTTTACAGCCGCAATTCCTTGAAATTTTACACGTCCACGAATTTTAGCAAGTTGTTGGAATAACCATTTGCCATCTGCCCAATCTTGCAACTCTGTATCGGTCACAGCACCTCCGTGTCTTAATTCCATCGCCTCTAATCCTATGATTGCATTCAAATCACTGGTAGAGATATTTCCATTTAATGAAACCGAAGGATTTTTGCCGTCAATTTCTAATAGTTCTTGATCTGCGTGATTCCATCCGTAAGAGGATACCTTTTTGACTTGATGTCTTGCATCGATCTCTGCATCAAAATCAAGCATCGATCCGCCATACGTTATGGTCTCAATTTCTGATTGTCCTACATCTGGTTTTGCAATTGTCACTTTCCCGTCATCGATAAAGCATAATTTTCCATTGGCTTGTGCTCTTGCAACCATAAAATCCCAATCGGAAGCATTGTATTGTACCAATTCTGGATGTGCATAATTGGTGGCTTCTACTTCTTTATCTAAGGAGTATTTCCCTAATAACTCTTCAAAGATTTCACTGTCTTTACTCTCGTAGAAATAAGTACTTTTCTTACCGACGGTCATTTTTACAGCTTCATCTTTGCACTCAATAATGAGATGTGTTGTTTGAGATCTAATTTTGAGATTGTGCTTTATGACAATTCCTTTAAAAATAGTCTCTTCATCAGAGTGATACCCTGCAGTAATCTCAATGCTTTTTCCTGGAATTAATAGTTCTTCATTGCTTAAGGCGAAATCCCTCTCTGAAGCTTGGCCATCTATCAACACAATTTTAGCCATAGGAATTCTATTGACCTCCTTCTGTATCGTAATGCTTTTTACTTCGTACACATTGGAAAGCTCTTGTCCTTCCGTTAAGACCTTAAACGTAACAAGATCCGGACTTTGTGATGTTTGTATGACGCCGCTATTATTCATTTATGATGTTTTTGTCAATGGTGGGAAAAACAACTCTTGACCAGGGGTTAATTTTCTGAAATTATGAAGGTTATTTACTTTGGCTACTTCTAAGTAATACTTAGAATCACCATAAATTCTATGTGTCATTAAAGACAAGGTATCTCCTCCTTTTACGGTGCGATAGTGTGTTAAATCAGGTGATTGATTATTCTCTTTTGATGTTCTTTTTTCGTGATCTTCAAAAGAGATAAATTTCGCTTTAGCTATAGCTCTTATAGGCGTTCCATCTGGTTTAAATAACTTATACTCTATAGATAACTCTGTAAGTACTCCTTTATATAATAAGGCGCCCCAAGTTACCGTAAGGTAGTTGGGCTTGTGCTTTGTCCCATTATAATCATACACCGTCTTTTTAAAGTTTGCTATATCTTCTATAATCCCATTTCCTTGATCTTTATACACGGTATCATCATTGCTCGCTTCTGGATCATCTCCATAATGTATAATGACTCCCGTTCTGTCAAAAAGAAATTCTAAATCCAACTCAGAAGGTAAAGACCTCGTGTATTTAGGCGCATTAGCACTAGTGCCTTGTGCTTGATCCTTTTTGTATTCTGCCTTAAAGGATTCTGAATATTTTTCAGGATTTAATAAAGCGGTATACTGAGATATCTCATCATTAAATTTTTCATCCGTAAAGCATCGTATCACGAGCTTTTGTAACTTTCCTTCGTTCATGATTTCTTAGCGTTCTTTTTGTTCCTTTAGTTTCTCCATGACTTCTTCAACACAAGCAGCAATGATCGCTGCTGAATCTTCACTTGCGCTTCCAGTGCTTGAACCACTGTTTGCATTTGCTCCTTCGTCTACATTAATTTTTATGTAGAGTTCTTTGATTTCTATTGGCATCAGATTATAGGATATTGAAATAATTATAGGATAACTCTAGTGTTTCAATGACAATTTTGTTTTCCTCAGCGTTAAAGTCACCTACATTCCATTTTACAGGATATGCGTGTGCAATTTTCCAAGATTGTAAAGGTTCATGTGTTTCATCTAGCAGACTCACTGTGATGTCTATAGGCTCAATGACATATTTTTCTAACGCATTTCTACACCATTCGATAACTCCAGAGTCTATTAATAATCCTCTTTTGAGTACCAGATTAGGGTACTTGGTGCGAACAGGTATTTTATGCTTGAATCTATTTTCTCCTCCTTCCGCAATCTCTTCGGTTTCTAGATCTACAGAGAGTCCAGAAACCGATTGAAATTGGTGATCATTTTCTTTGTTCGAAATCCCTGAGAACTCGACTTTAAAATGAAACCCTATAGGTGGATAATAGGTAGCCATACTATACTAATGATAGTTTCTCATGAACAAACTCTGCAGTCTCTATAGCAATTTCGTTTCCGTCTGCTTTAAGATCTGTAGATTGTATTTTTGTGATGTATGCTTGCTCACATTTCCACGTAATAACTGGCTCATGTTTTTCATCTAGCATGCTGATAGTGAGGTCTCCACGATACTCTTCTTCTCCTTCTTGGAAGTATACCGTCTTCACCCACTGGCTATAGAATTCCTTGCTCTTGTCAGCAAAAGTTCCTCTTTTTACAGTAATGTTACTGTACTTCTCTAAGCCTGGCTGTTTTGTTTTGTAATATACATTGTCAGCACCTGCTCTATACTCGATCATTTCTCGCTCAAAATCTAATCCAGATACTTCTGTGCAATTAAATTCTGTGTCTCCAAAGGTTACTTTAAAGTGAAACTTTGGTAATGGATATGTTGCCATAATATTTTGTTTTTTTTAAATTATTTTTTGTGATTATTGAGTTCTCGCTTTATAACAAGATTCGTTGAATCGCTATGATTGAAAGTCACTAAGGACTCATTCAATGTTCGACTATACTATGCTTCCTGCATTTTATGAGAGAATTTCAGAATAATGAACTCAGCTGGTCGTACTACGGCCATTCCAATTTCAATAATCATATTACCTTCTAGAATGTCTTGTGCAGTCATTGTCTCTCCTAATCCAACATTTACATAAAATGCTTTATCTGAAGTCGGACCTGCAAGGGCACCTGCTCTCCATTGTTGTGTTAGGAAGTTGTCTATCATTGCTTTTACTCGTACCCACGTATTTTTATCGTTAGGTTCAAAAACAAATTGCTCGGTTGCTTTTTTGATAGACTCTTCAGCCATGTTAAAGAAGCGTCTTACAGAGACGTAACGCCACTCGTTATCATTTCCT
>CAKZKZ010000949.1 GCA_937124495.1 uncultured Dokdonia sp.
ACTTGATGGAAGCGACAAAAGTATGTTCATTAGGGCAAATTACAAGCGCTTTATTTGAAGTAGGAGGGCAGTATAGGCGTAATATGTAAGTAGAGAACTACTTTCACTGCAAGTGAAAGTGTGTGAGTCACTTATCCCAAACTCGTTTTGGGATCGATTTCGAGTTATAATGTACATCCTTTATGTCTAGTGAGTCGGGTACTCTAACGAATATCTGTATCTCAAAAAATAACTACAAAAGTGACCAAATGGTCGCTTTTGTAGTTATTAAATAAGGCACCCAATGATGTTTTGGAATCATATCAAGAACCTTCTAATTCGCTAATATTTAAATATTTTTTTATAATAGTTTTTAGTGTATCAAAATCTATAGGTTTCCCTAAAAACTCATCGAGGCTATTTTCTGTCGTAAGCGTATCATCATCATGAGTCGCTTTTGCTGCTGTTATAGCAATAATAGGCGGTGCTTGTGTGGTGTATTTTTTTAAAGATTTGATACGTTTTGCAGCTTCAATACCTCCCATAACAGGCATGTTAATATCCATGAGAATTAAGTCATAGGTGTTTTTTTTAAATAAGGCAACTCCTTCCTTCCCATTTGTAGCGATATCACAAGTAATATCAAGTTTTGAGAGTAAACGTTCAACCACTTTTTGGTTGATTTTATTATCTTCTACAACCAATACATGTATGTTTTCTGGATTGTTAGATAAGGCTACTTTAATTTTTTTAGAAACATCTTTTCTTATCTTTTGTCCCGCTTTTTTAAGGGACACATCAAAATAGAAAACAGTGCCTTTTCCTAATGTACTACTTACTTCTAATTTACTATTCATTAATTTTAATAAATCATTAGAAAGCGACATTCCTAAACCGGCACCATCAAATTTCCGTGTTTTTGAATTATCGCCTTGTTCAAAAGATTCCAATAGTTTTTCAAAATCATCTTCATCCATACCAATTCCAGTATCTGCGACACTAAATCGAAGATGTTGCGAATCGGTTGAAGATTCATACTCATCGATGGTAATGATAATATTCCCTTGTTGAGTGAACTTGATGGCATTTTTCATCAAGTGAATAAGTACTTGTTGAACGCGAAGTGAATCTACGAAGACCTTATAGGAAGTGTCACTATGATTGTGATATTCAAACCCTAATTTCTTTTCTCTAGCCTGATATTCGAAAATTCGCATCAATTGTGTGATATCTCTTTCTAGATTTACAGGTTTTTCTTGTATCTCTAAATTTCCAGTTTCTAATTTGGAGTGATCTAATATCATGGTAATCAAATCAGATAACTGATGTACAGAACGATCTACGATAGCAATATATTCTTCTTGCTTTTCTGGTGATTCATTAGATGATTTTAAAAGATGCAGCATACCTTGAATGCCATTTAATGGGGTACGCATCTCATGACTCATTTTTGATAAAAACTGCGTTTTATAATGGGCATTGTCTGTTGCTTGTTTTGCGGTTACCTCTAATTCTTGTATGTTTTGAATAAGCGTTTCTTTCAGTTTTTGATAACTTGAAAAAAGAGAATCTATTTCTAGAATGGTGTTATCAGAATATATTTCTTGAGTGTCTTCAAAATCACTTTCTATAAATTGTGCAATGTTATCATTGAGCGCTTTAACTCCTTTTGTAAGATTCTTAGAGAGATAAAAAACGAGAAGTACAAGAACAAAGGCAATTAAAATACTGATAATGGAAGTGGCAGTTATCTGATTTAGTTTTTTAGATTCTATTTCTTTGTTTGTTGCAATACTTCTATCAGAACGTCCTTTTTGTATAATACCATGTAGCTCTTTAATATTTTTATGTAATCCAGTTTCTGAGTAATTTCCTATTTCATTATTCAAGTTTACCAAGCTTCGTACATCCTGAATATATCCTCGAAGTAAAATTCTAGTACTATCTTCTAGACCTCTATTGATTAATAATTCGTTTGAGAGGTTTTCAAATTCCTGAATATATTCAAGTTCTCCTCGTATTAAGTAATCTTTTTCTAGGGTGCGTAGCTGTAAGATAGTTGCCTTGTCAATATCATTGCTTTTGGTTAGTATGTGTGCTTTTTCCTGCATTTTACCTTCTATACCAAAATCTTTATAGCCTCTTCGTTCCATTTTCGCGACAAGCGTAATCACTTCTCTGCGCAAGTTTTTATAATGATTTTTGATTTCTTGTATATCCATAAGAATACGAATGTCTAATGCATCTTGCTCTATGATTTCTAATTGATCAGGGATGGAACGTAGATTAGCAAGATAGATGTATAAAGAACTAGCATCAGATTTGTTATAGAATGCTGCATCTCTATACCCTGTATAAAAAAAAGTGTTGTAGTTATCTATATTAGAATTAAACTGTTTGGATATATCTAGTATGGAAAAAGATAGATTTTCAGAAAGAGTGTCATTTCTATGGATATAAAAATAGGAGGCAACCCAAACAATTAAGGAGGCTAGAAATGCCAAAAAAGAAAGAATAGCTTTTGATCTAAAAGAACTAAAACGTAGTTTTTCAATAAGTTGATAGTAGGACATGGCAACATAATTTGTGTTAAAATACAGAAAAAAGAGGAGTGTGTCATTTTTTGAAAAGAAGAAACTATTTTCATAATCAATATACGCCTTGTATAGCATCTTAGATTTGTTATTTTTGCAAACTCTTACTTACGTTATGATAAAGTACTTATATACCTTTTTATTATTTATTAGTTTTTCTACCTTTTATGCACAAAGTAGTGATACGACTCTTTTAACAATAAACGGACAAGATATCTCTGTAGAAGAATTTAAAGCAGTCTATCTCAAGAATATTGGGTTGGTTCAAGACGATACTCAAAAAGATCCTAGATCTTATCTAGAGCTTTTTAAAGAATATAAATTAAAAGTACAAGACGCCTATGCGCAGGGTTTAGATAAAAATCCAGCGTATAAAAAAGAACTAAAAGGGTATAGAGAACAGCTGATTAAAAATTACCTAACGGATGTAGATGTTACAGAATCTTTAGTAAAAGAAGCCTATGATCGTACGGCAACAGAGGTGAAAGCACGTCATATTCTTGTGAAAAAGGCATCAGGAGCTTCTCCAGAAGATACCTTGAAGGCATATCATAAAATTATGGAGGCTCGTAAACGTATAGTAGCTGGTGAGGATTTTGCGACCATAGCAAAACAGTATAGTGAAGATCCTTCTGCAAAAACAAATGGAGGAGAACTTGGTTGGTTTAAAGCATTTAAGATGGTATATCCATTTGAAAATGCTGCTTTTACTACAGATATAGGGAAGGTTTCTAAACCTTTTAAAACGAAATTTGGATATCATATTGTACAAACTACAGATAGACGTGTTGCACGAGGAGGTATTCAAGTAGCTCATATTATGCTTGCGCTAAAGCAAAAAGACACATCATTACAGCCAGAAAAACGTATTAAAGAGATTTATGCATTGCTACAACAAGGTGAATCTTTTGAAAAACTTGCACAGACGCATAGTGATGATAAAAGATCTTCTGTAAAAGGAGGTTTGTTAAATCGTTTTGAATCTGGACAATTAAGCAGTAAAGTTTTTGAAGAGCAAGTATTCAATATCAAAGAAAAAGGGACGTATACACAACCTTTTAAATCTGAATTTGGATGGCATATTGCAAAATTAATTGAGCGATTCCCTGTTGGGTCTTATGAAGAAGAACGAGAGGATCTGGAAGAAAAGTTGAAAAGAGATATTAGAGCAAAACAAATATCTGATACGTTGGATTCAAAATTGCGTACACTATATGGTATTAAAGAAGATAAAAAACTACAAACATATTTTGCATCACGTATCTCTGACGCTGACTTTGCTAGTAGAAAATGGAAATATACTCCAAGTGAGTTTGATGCCAAAGAAATAACATTTAATCTTAAAGACACTGCATATACGTACACTACTTTTGGGAAGCATTTAGAGCGTTTTCAAAGAGGAGGTTCTTACACAAGTAAAGAAGAATTAATAAATACACAGGCATTTGTTTGGACTAATAAAATGATTAGAGAATATCATGAAAATCATTTAGAAGCAGTTGATCCAGAATTTAATGCTCTTATCAGAGAGTAT
>CAKZKZ010000950.1 GCA_937124495.1 uncultured Dokdonia sp.
GTGGTAAATAACGGAGCGGTACTCTCAGAACATACACAGCTACTCATAGACCGTAAAGAAGCAGAGAGAGATCTTGAAGGAAAGCAGATGCCTGATAAGGAGACTACAAAACAATTGATTATAGAAGGTGGGCGTGCGCGTTTACGTCCGGTATTGCTTACTGCAATTACTACCGTATTAGGATTAATACCTCTTGCAATAGGAATCAATATAGATTTCTTCGGGTTATTTCAAGATTTTGATGCTGGGATTTATGTGGGAGGAGATAATGTGATTTTCTGGGGACCATTAGCATGGACTGTAATTTACGGCCTTATTATCGCAACATTCTTAACCCTTATTATTGTACCACTACTCTACTATATTGTATACCGTATAAAGCTTTATTTTAGAGGGGCTGCTGCTACAGAAACAGATCAAGAAGCAGCACTTGTTAATGATGAAGAATTAGCAGATGCTTTAGAAAACAACATATTGGATAATGAATCTTTTGATTATCCAATCCCTGAAGGAGAATAAACACCCCCTATTTATTCTCTTTGAAACGCCAGTATATTACTGGCGTTTTTTTGTTTTTATTAGTATGCGTTCGTACTTCGACAAGCTCAGCATAAACTCCAGCACATACATCAATACGCTAACATTTAACACCATTTAGAATCCTTGAGTCATTGATTTTATGTAACTTATAGTACTCTCTAAAACTTTAGTTATGTCAAAATTCACACTCCCTATCCGTTATGCGATCGCGATAAGCGGTCTGCTCATTAGTTATTTCTTAATTATTTCTCTGTTTGGATGGCATACAAATCCGTTGTTTAGTTTATTTAACGGAGTCATTACTGCCTTTGGAATATATGAAGCTATCAAGGGATATAAGTTGAGGAAAAATGAAACCTTCACCTATGCCGACGGTTTCTCTGTAGGTATTGTGACTGGTTTTGTTGCGACCCTATTATTCACCATTTTCTTTGGCATTTATGCAGGAAATATCGTGCCTACTTTTCTAGATAATTTTATGGGACCTTGGGGAAGTTCTACAAGTCTTGGAATTATTTTATTCACCGTTGCAATTGGCGGTTTTGCAACTACTGCGGTAGTCACACTATCATTTATGCAATTATTCAAAACGAGTTGGAACACTACAAAATCAGAAAACACTACGGAGTTTACAAGTGAAGAAGTGGTTAGTTTGAAAGAACAATAACAACCTTATCACGTACATTAAATAAGATACATCAACGTACTTGAAAATGAATATGATCATCATGACGTACAGCACGACAACCATGATATCGTACTTTAGGGTGCTTGATTTTCATCCTTTCTCTTAAGTGTGGTTCTATAAATATTTTAGACACAGAAGATTCTTGTCTCAGAAGCTGTATCACTTTTCTTGTTCCTTTTTCAGAGAAATTAAGATCTCGATGTACCGTTCCTAATGTAAGATATTTAGAGAAATCATATTGCCAATATCCTTTCTCTTTGCAAACTGAGATTTGATTATACTCCTCAGATACTGGATTCACAAAAACACCATATCCGCTTACAGAAGGTTTATCATTTACAATGTTGCCTTTATCATCTTCATAAAATAAGGAGATATCCAACTTCTTACCATCTTTATGACTTAAGTGTGGCGGTAATGGAAAGCCGTTAAAAAAAGGAAAATTCGCATCAAGACAATGAATCTCTATACCTGGATAGGTTTTTGACAATGTACTTGAAACAGAAATGAGTATGTTGTTTACTTCAGGAACCACATAATTTCTGTTAGCTAAAGAGGTAAAAAATGTATGAATCTTAATCGAGTCTGTGGTTTTGATTTTTTCTCTTCCAAAAAGAGGCGCGACATAAGGAACAATGGCAAAAGTGCTTATCAAATATAGTAGCGAAAATGTGATCCACTTCTTTAAGGTCTTTTTTCTATATAGTAATAGTGCAACAAGGTATATAACACCTCCTATTTGCGTGATGACTGTAAGTATGATCACACACAATACATTCAGAAATAATTTACCCATGAAGATTTGCTATATACTCCATAACGGTTCTTGTAGCTCCTGTATTGCTATTTATAAAATGCCCAGCAATCATTCCTGTCTGGGATCTGAACTTTTGATCTGTCAATAATTTATGTAAGATTTCATC
The DNA here is from genome assembly GCA_937124495.1 of uncultured Dokdonia sp. GTDB lineage: Bacteria > Bacteroidota > Bacteroidia > Flavobacteriales > Flavobacteriaceae > Dokdonia. The sequence continues at coordinate 2,152 of CAKZKZ010000950.1, forward strand.
AAGTTCGCTTTGATTTGAAACAGCATAGAGTCCTGCTAACTGTTGTAGTTTTTTTGCTTCTGGGAATTTTTCAAAGTGATTTCCTATAATAATCGGAATCCCAAAAGTAGCGGGTTCTAATATATTATGTAATCCTGTTGTTCCTAATGCACCGCCTACATACGCAACATCTGCATAATTATATATTTTTGTGAGCAATCCTATCGTATCTATAATAAATACATTGTAGTCAGAAAGTGTTTTTCCTTCTTTTTCAGAAAACAACACGGACTTCACTTTCAATTTTTGCTGGAGTGTAGCAATCTTCTCTGGTTTTATTTGATGCGGCGCAATAATGAACTTAGCAAGACCTTGATGCTTATTTATAAAAGAAGTAAGCACTTCTTCACCTTCTGTCCAAGTACTCCCGCAAACCACACAGAGTTGATCTTCTTTAAAATCTATAATAAAACCTAAGGTATTATCCATTTCTATTTGACGAGATACGCGATCAAAACGTGTATCACCACTCATAGTTACAGGGGACAAATTCAATGCTTCGGCAGCTGTCATTGAAGCATTGTCTTGCACAAAAAAATGATCAAAAGCATCAAAGCTTTTAAGCATCCATTGTCCATACCAGGTAAAGAAAGGCTGATTTTCTCTAAAGACACCTGATAACAATACGGTTTTTATCTGTCGTTTTTTTAATTCGGTTAAATAATTGGGCCAAAACTCATATTTGATAAAAAACACTAATTCCGGCTGTACGATCTCTATAAACCTACGCGCATTTGATGGCGTATCTAGGGGTAAGTATGTGGTCGCTTTCGCGAAAGCGTTATTCTTTTTAATTTCATATCCAGAAGGTGAGAAAAAAGTAATGACTAAGCTATACTCCGGGTGACGTTTTATAATTTCTTCCATCACAGGAACTCCTTGTTCATATTCTCCAAGAGAAGCCGCATGAAACCAAATAACACGATCTTGATCTGTTAGCTGTTTTTTTAGTATTGAAAAAACGTCTTTTCGACCTCTTACAAATAGTTTCATCTTTGAGCTAAAGAGGCCTGAAATAGGCAAAACCACTTGTATAATAGATATGATAATGGAATAGAGCGTACGCATACTATGCTAAAATAGCGCTTTGTCATAAAATAGATTGTTGAAAGGGACGAGTTTTTGTATTTTCGTTGCAACTTTCTTAATTGAAAATACAATCAATCTCATCTCAATAAAGAGCAAAAAACGCTTGTACACCTATGAAAAAGATCCAAATGGTTGACCTTAAAGGTCAATATCAAAAAATAAAAGAACGTGTAGATACATCGGTATTAGAAGTTATTGAATCTACTGCTTTCGTAAACGGTCCAGAAGTACATGCATTTCAAAAAGAGCTTGAAGAATATCTAGACGTAAACCATGTGATTCCTTGTGCTAATGGGACAGATGCTTTACAAATTGCGATGATGGGACTAGGTTTAGAGCCTGGTGACGAAGTGATTACTGCCGATTTTACATTTGCTGCAACAGTAGAAGTTATTGCTTTATTACGTCTTACTCCTGTACTTGTTGATGTAGATCCTATCAATTTTAATATAGACATCGAGGCTATAAAAAAAGCCATTACACCTAAAACAAAAGCGATTGTTCCCGTACATCTTTTCGGGATGGCGGCAAACATGGATGCTGTTATGGATCTTGCTAATGAACACAATCTATATGTCATAGAGGATAATGCCCAAGGTATTGGGTCTACCTATACAGGGCGTGATGGTAAAAAAGTAAAAACTGGAGGTATTGGTCACGTAGGTACCACATCATTCTTCCCATCTAAGAATTTAGGATGTTATGGAGATGGGGGTGCTATATTTACCAATGATGATGATCTTGCTCACACTATACGTGGTATTGTAAATCACGGAATGTACAAACGTTATCATCATGATGTAGTAGGTGTCAATAGTAGACTAGATTCTATACAGGCTGCTGTCTTACGTGCAAAATTACCAAACCTTGATGCTTATAACACGGCTCGTAGAGATGCGGCTCGCAAATATTCTGCAGCTTTTGCAAATCAAGAAAAAATCATCACTCCTACAATTTGTGATAAGTGTGATTGTCACGTTTTTCATCAGTACACCTTACGTATAAAAGATGCAGATCGCGATGCACTTGTAGCACATCTACAAGAGAATCAAATTCCATGTGGCGTGTATTATCCAATACCATTGCATAGACAAAAAGCGTATCTAGACGAACGCTACAATGAAGCTGACTTCACGGTAACAAATCAATTAGTACAAGACGTGATCTCACTTCCTATGCACACAGAACTTGATGATGAACAAATTGAGTTTATTACCACTACGATTATTGATTTTGTAAACAAATAATTACTCAAAATGAAGTTCTACTTTTTTTGCTTTCTATATCTGTTCTCTGCTATTTTCATGCAGATAACTGCTCAAAGTTTATCTAACAGCATATTGGAAGAAGAAATTATTACTTCTTATAAAAAAGATAGTTTGTCTTATGATTTCATACGAAGTTTAAGTGCTATAGATAGCACAGTAACTTCTGAAGACGTTGAGAGGCATTCAGCAAAAATCACAAACTTTATAGCTAGTATTCCAGAAAAAGAAGAAAAGGCTAAAAAAGAGAAAAAAAGAATACAAAAAATTTATAATAACACCCATGATACTTTCTTTAAAAAATATGAAGAGGTTGCTTATTTTCCTCAAATATTTGAGAATGGGGTGTATAACTGTGTAACTGCCACCGCGCTCTATACATATATATTCAGCACTATTGGTGTACCATATGCGATCAAAGATGCTCCGGGTCACGTATACCTGATAGCATACCCTAAAACTCATAAGATTGTCCTTGAAACAACAGCACCCGGTGTTTATGGTTTTAGAGCACCTAAAGATGCTGAGGTAAGGGAACAGGTAGAACAACTTATCACGCTCAAACTTGTTACTGCTGAAGAAGTGAAAATGAAAGGAGAGAGCGCTGTTTTTATAGATTACTTTTATGGTAATGAAGAGTTGGACAAGGCTTCTCTCATAGGTATGCAATACTACAATATGGGATTACAATTACTCCAAAAAGAGAACTATAAAGAAGCATTAAAAGAAATTAAAAAATCACTCATCTTTTATCCATACGTTCCTTCAGAGTTTTTATACAAGGGCCTCATACAACTGAGCCTTGAAGATATGGAACTCAATAATTTAGAAAACATAACTTCTTTAGTAGATATGTTCAATTCTATGGAGTATGGTGAGAGTTATTCTAAAAAAGACATTCTTTATTATATATATAGGATCACTGAGCATGATGATAATGATTTAAACTTTATAGAAAATGCTGCTACCACAATGAGTAACAGCAATGTTGAAGAAGTAAAAAAAATAAGCAAAGAAGCATTTTATGAATACCTTGCAAAGAGCAATGCAAATAATTCAGAAACAGATGAAGCAATACGCACTAGTGATTCTTTACTTTCTTATAATCCTAAAAGTAAAGTAGCAAAAGAGATCATAACATATTCTTTTGGGAAGAAACTTAGCATCGCTCCTGTAAACCCTAAACGTATTTCAGAATTAGAGTTGTTGTATGAGAAATATGATTTCTTAACAGGTAATATCAAGATAGAAACGTACAGAACTATTCTATTTGGACGAATGGCAGCAGAAAGTTTCAATAAAAAAAATCCTATTCAAGGAAAATTATATCTTAAAAAATTTGAATCTTTACTCGACAATTATGCCTCTAAATTAGAGATTAATCCTGACGCTTATACTTCATTATATTTACAAGCTGGTCGTTATTATTATGGTCAGACAAAAAATGCACAGGCACTAGAGCTTTTTGAAAGAGGACTCAAATATACTCCTGAAAATGCTGAATTAAAAAAAATGAGG
>CAKZKZ010000951.1 GCA_937124495.1 uncultured Dokdonia sp.
ACATAGTTTTTTTCTTATTGGTGATGCAGGAAACTCAACAATGGAAGAGAATTCTCCTGCTCTTAAATATTTAGAAAAAAATATTAAGCGTACTTCTAAAAATTCCACATTATTATTTTTAGGAGATAATGTTTATGAAACTGGAATTCCGAAGAAAAAATCTAAAAAATACTCTTTAGCAAAAAGAAGAATTGAAGCGCAAACTGATGTTGCTAAAAAGTTTGCTGGAAAATCGATATTTATTCCTGGAAATCACGATTGGTATGCAGATGGTGTAAAAGGTGTAAAACGTCAAGAAAAATATATAGAGAAAGCATTAGGGAAAGATACATTCTTACCTGAAAATGGGTGTCCTATAGAATCTATATCCGTATCTGATGATATAGAGTTGCTCTTAATAGATACACAATGGTATCTTGAAAATTGGGATAATAACCCAACCATGAATGATGAATGTGATATTCGTACACGGGAAGAGTTTTTTCTAGAGATTGAAAGTAAATTCAAAAAGAATAATGAGAAAACAATTCTTGTTGCTATGCATCATCCTATGTACACCAATGGAATCCATGGGGGTACGTACGCTATAAAAAAGCATTTATTTCCTTTTCAATCTAAAATCCCGTTACCAGGTATTGCAAGCTTAATTACTCAAATACGAAGTCAAGGCGGTGTTTCTCCACAAGATAGAGCAAACCAACGTTATGATGAGTTGATGAGTCGTTTGGAGACGCTTGCGTATGATACAAATAAGGCTATTTTTATTTCTGGACATGAGCATAGTATGCAATATATAGATCATGAAGGAATCAAACAGATTGTAACTGGATCAGGTGCAAAAAAATCTGCGGTACGCTTACGAGATAATGGCTTATTTGCATACGGAGATCAAGGCTTTACAGTACTAGATGTGTATGACGACGGATCGTCTGTAGTTCGTTATTATGGAGCAAAAGAGGGAAATCCTACGTTATTGTTTGAAACTGAAGTTCATAAAGCAATAGCTACATACGAGGTAAGTGGTTTGCCTTCACAATTTGAAACTACTAAAAATACAACGGCGTATTCAAAAGAAGAGACAGAGAAGAGTGCTTCATATAAAAGACTATGGGGGGATCATTATCGTTATGTCTATGGGACAGATATTAAAGTACCTGTACTTACGCTAGATACTTTGATGGGTGGTATTACTATAGACCGTAAAGGAGGAGGACACCAGACTCGGTCTTTACGTCTTAGAGTGAATAAAACGGATCAAAATTATGCGCTACGAGCCGTAAAGAAGAGTGCTGTACAGTTTTTACAATCTGTTGTTTTTAAAGATAATTTTGTACAAGAAGAGTTTAGAGATACATTTACAGAAGATGTGATTTTAGACTTTTATACATCGAGTCATCCGTATGCAAGTCTTGCTATAGGTGAACTTGCAGATGCAATAGATGTATATCATACCAATCCTCAACTTGTATGGATGCCTAAACATCCCGCATTAGGTAAGTATAATGAGACCTATGGGGATGAGTTATATATTATAGAAGAACGACCAGATGAAGGCTTCTTGAATGTAGCTTCTTTTGGAAAACCTGATAAGATAGAAAGTACTTCGGATGTTTTAGAACATATCCGAGAAGATGAAAAGTACCGTATAGATGAAGATGCATTTATAAAAGCACGATTATTTGATATGTTATTAGGAGATTGGGATCGTCATGCAGATCAATGGCGCTGGTCTCGTTTTGATACCAAAGAAGGGAAAGTGTATAAGCCAATACCTAGAGATCGTGACCAAGTATTTTCAAATTATGATGGACGTCTTCTCGATATTGCTAGAGCTTTAATCCCTCCAACAAGGCAGTTTCAGAAATATGACGGAACGCTAGATGATATCAAATGGATCAATATTGCAGGAAGTAAATTAGATCATGCATTATTGCCCAATGCGACCAAAGAGAACTGGTTAACACAGGCGACTTTTATTCAAGAAAACCTTACAGATGCTTCTATTGATACTGCTTTCTTAGCGTTTCCAAAAGAAATTCAAGATGAAACGTTGGAGACTATCAAACGTAAACTTAAAGAACGTAGAGGAAATCTCGTAGATATCGCTACCCGATATTATGAACATCTTTCAAAATTGGTGATTATCAAAGGAACAGACAAGGATGACCATTTTGAAATCACAAGAGAAGCGAATGGAACCCGTGTACAAGTCTCTCGTATTAAAAAAGGAGAAGTACAAAGTCCACATATAGATAGATTGATTAACCCTAATGATACTAAAGAAATATGGATATATGGGTTGGATGACGATGATACATTTCGCGTAAGCGGAAAAGGGAAAAAACCAATTTTCATGCGTTTAATAGGTGGGCAAAACCATGATACATTTACTATAGAAGATGGTCGTAAAGTGAAGATTTATGATCATAAAACCAAACCCAATACCATTGCAAAACGAGGAGGGGCGAATGTTAAAAAATCAAATATTTACTCTCATAATACATACGACTTTAATAAAACCATAACCAAAATAAATAGCGTATTGCCTTCTATAGGGTTTAATCCAGATGATGGTATCGTTATAGGATTGCAAGATACCTACACAGTAAAAGGATTTAAGAACGATCCATTTTATAGAAAGCATGTCTTTAAAGCTGGGTATTTCTTTGCGACTAGTGGTTTTGATTTGAGCTATAACGGTGAGTTTGCAAAATCACTAGGGGAGTGGAATCTTAAAGTTGGTGCCCGATTTACCAGTGAGAATTTTGCATTGAACTTTTTTGGTTTTGGAAATGAAACAGAAAATAATGATGATGTAGATGCGATAGGATTGGATTTTAACCGAGTTAAAACGGGAATTACCGAAGCACATTTTGGCGTTGTAAAAGACAATAATTATGGAAGTAGATTGGCTTTTTCTACAAAGATAGAACGTATTGAAATAGAAGATACAGCAAATCGATTTATAACAGAAGGTTTTATGTCAGAGAGAGCTGATTTCTTCGAAGCAAAAAGCTTTATAGGTGTTGAAGGGATGTATGAGTACACAAGTTCTGATAATCCTGCAAACCCTTCGAGAGGAATGAATTTTGGATTAGCTATAGGGTCAAAACTTAACTTAGAAGATGCTGATCGTATTTATGGATATATTTCGCCTACATTAGGATTTTATAATGCGCTTTCGCGAAATAAAAAACTCGTTCTTAAAACGCTTGTACAAGGTCAGTTTAACATCGGAGATTCATTTGAGTTTTATCAAGGTGCCACTCTAGGGGCACGTAATGGATTACGTGGATTCAGAAATGAACGATTTACAGGAGAATCAGCACTCGCAGGAAGTGCAGACCTTAGATATAGTTTTAATCGATTTAAGACAGGATTACTGCCTATTCAAATAGGTGTTTTTGGAGGCGCTGATGTGGGTCGTGTATGGCTTGATGGAGAGATCAGTGATGCATGGCATAATTCCTTAGGTGGTGGTTTCTGGGTGAATGCTGTCGATATGATTTCTGGACAGTTTGGAGCCTTTACCTCTGATGACGGACTACGTATTAGCTTTGGTTTTGGTTTACGATTATAATACTACTAAGTAATTAGACACTACTTTTAATCACCTTGACGGTGAAAGTTTTCCATTCAGATGTGTAATTTCACTACACATCTGAATGGAATTTTTGTTTTATATGATTTCTAGGTAGTTTGTTACTTATACTTTTTATAACAAGGTACATGTTGACGATGCGTATAGTTAATGACCGTAATTTCTATTTTTATTTTCTAAAAAATTGATGAGTTCTTTATAAAATGAAATGAGAGGTTCTAGTACTTGTGTCCAATTATCAAATTCTAAATGATATGTTACTTTGACAACATACGATGAGTCTATGATTTCGCCTTCAATAATAGGTTCAAAAATATCAGCTTTTGCAACTGTATTCAATGATTGTAATGATTTGTTGTTTTTTAAAAAGGAATATAATCCTTGATCTTGAGTAACTATTTTAAATCGACTCTTCTTGTTTATAGAAAATAAAGTCGATAAATGAGTTTTTGTTCTAATCTCAAATTCTGACGCTTTAAGTGATATCGGTAATTTACATACATATGTACCAACATATTGAGTACCTGTTTTATTAGAGATATATATGATATACTCTTTATAAGGTATTTTTAATTGGAAAGTAACATGTGGACTTCTAACTCCCATCCCTATGGAGATATCTTCGTCTGTAAAATAAAATTTTCCACTTTCTTTATTTGCTATTTCTTTAAACCTATTAATGTAGTATTTCATATACAATATTAGTATGCAAAAAAATAAAATTGTTACAGACTAAACGCTTAGTATATCACATAAAAAACCCGTTTCAACAAAGGAAACGGGTCTCTTATTCATAGCAATCATATATAAGACGTTAGAATAGTCATATGGTTGCGTGATAATTAATACAATCACTTCTGAGCAAGCAATATCGTATGCATTTCAGTAACATCTTCAGAACGTTTGTAGGGTATTTCGAAATGTTCTATGGATTGGAATCCTTGGGTTGTCAGTGTTTTTTTGATAGTGGTGGTGTCGTGATAATAAAAATAAGTACGTTCTCCTGTACTACCAGATATAAAACCCGATTCGGTGTCATTTCCTGAGACAAAACTGAGATATAACACACCTCTTGGTTGGAGTAGAATATGCGCATTTTTAATCAGTTGGTCCGTATCTTGAGGAGAGAGATAAGGAATTGTAAAACCACACATGATCCCATGAAATGTTTCTGAAATCGTATGGAGATGCCTTCCATCTAATTGTTGAAATCTCGCGTTTGGAACATTCTTTTGTGCCAGCGAAATCATATTAGGAGCAACATCTGTGGCTAGAATTTGATAGTTAGGATGTTTTTGTAAAAGGTATTTGGTAATATTTCCTGGACCACACCCTATTTCAAGAATAGGAGCTTTGTCATTGGGAAGTAATTCACAAAAACGATTGTAGGAATCATTATAGATCTCCAGATCCATAAACATATCTTCATAGCATTGTGCAATGCTATTCCAAGTTGTATGGGTTTCTTCGTAGTGTTCCATAGTTTAGTTACTCTCTTGCTCTAAGAACTCTAATACATAGATAGCGGCCGAGTTCCAATTCAAGCAAATCTCATTACTAGCATAACTAGGCGTTTGATCTGCCCATGAATTCATAGGCGATGCGTTCTCTGGGTAGGTAATTTCATTTCGATCTTATTTTGCATTGTTTGATCGCATTCTATAAAGATACAGAATGATCAGTATCTGGAAGATTCTTTATAAGGTTTTAACCGATATCGTTCTCGCTTTCGCGAACCTGCCTCGCCGGCAGGCAGGAGCGTACTCAAAAACACTTGTATCAGAAACCTACTTCTTTGTGATACGTTCAAAGCATTGTTGCGCACTTCGTACGGCGCCTTCCATATATCCGCCATAGTACGAAGCTGTTTCTGAGCCTGCTATGTAGAATCGATTGTTGTACTGAACTTTTTGGTAGATAGTTTGTCCATTGTTTTGATGTGGGAAGACAAAGTTTTCATAAGGTGCAGTGGTATAGGGCTGCTCATGCCATACGGTTTCTTCATACGAAAGATATTCTAAGGCTTCTTCACCCATAGTGCGTTCGAGTTGTGCGAGTACCTTTTCTTTCCGAACTTCTTTCGTTAGTGCTGATAATTCACTGTTTAGGAAGCCTTTTAAGGCATATTTATCCTGTTCTACTGTCGTATGATCATACATTTCTGTAATAGGTCCTACGTTGCTGTATAAGGTTCCTGACCAATGGTGTTTTTTCCAAAAAGGAGCAGGGTAGGAAACCCCAAACTTGATAGATGCCCCCATCCAGGTATGTGTTTTCTTAGCGATAGCCATAAGGTGTTCAGGAAGTGGAGGTGAACATTGTATACTTGTGGCTAATAGGTTAGGGGGTAGAGTAGAAACTACTGTTGAAGCAGTAAACGTTTTATTTTTTGTAACGACTTCTATAGCATCATTGTGCGCTTTGATATGCGTGACCACCGTATGAAGATATAGTTCGTCTTTTGTTAAACCTTCGGCTAGTTTGTTAATCAATGCACTACTACCGCCTTGTATTCGATAACTCGGACTCTCATTATGAGGCAGCATGACTTCTTGTGGTGCTTGTATAGCCGTAGGTTCATACCAAGCGCTCCCTTCTGTATATTGAGGATATATCGGAATCTGAAGTTCTTGCAGTAATTGATTTAAAGCAGTGTGTTGCTGCCCTAGCCAAGTAGCACCCATTTCAATAGGCGTTTCTTGGGCAGAAAGATGTGTGTAGATACGTCCTCCTATACGATCTCTAGCTTCTAATACAGTAACAGAGATTCCTTGTTTTTTGAGTCTATAAGCAAGTAAAACGCCTGTTAATCCAGCGCCTATAATAAGGACATTCTTATTCATACCTCAAAGCTATAAAAGCTTTTCAAAACAGACACTATTTTCTATGCCTATATATTGACCATAATTTGGAATCTGAACATATCCATTTTTTTTATATAAAGCGATGGCTTCCGGTTGTCGTATCCCAGTTTCTAGAATGCATCGTTTATTTCCCAATTCTTTTGCCCAAGTTTCTAAATGAAGCAAAACCTGTGTGGCAAGGCCTTTCCCTCTTTGGGAATCTAGAACATACATTCTTTTCACTTCTACACTTGTAGGAGCAAACATCTTTATGGCACCACAACCCACAGGCTTGGAGTCTTCATATAAGACCACACATTGTTGTAAATCAGTACTACTATTAAACTGGTGATAAAATGCATGTTCATCACCATCGCGTTGAGCGAGTTCGTTGTCTAATAAGGCGACTAAGGTTTTGAAATCGGTGTGAGAGGAGGTAGTTCGTATACAGCTCATTTTGTTACTTATTGCACTCTTACGGCGGTGCCTACCACAGAAATCATGGTGACGCCCGTTGTACTCATCATCTCAATATCTATAGAAATACCAATAATGGCATTGGCTTGTTTTTCTTCAGCTTGTACTTTTAATTTTTCAAAAGCCTCTTCTTTGGCTTCATCTAGTCCAGTCTCATAATTTGCATAATATTTTTTGCTATTAAACATATCTTTAAAAGACATGCCTTTTGTTCCATGGTTAGAGGTATAGGTAGTACCTACGATAATTCCTAGGTAGTTGGCTACTTCTTTTCCTTCTATACTATTGGTGGTTGTTAAAATCATATATATTGTTTACGCTATTAGTATCATTTTTATAAAGTTGTTACAGAGATCGTTTCTTTATACGCTTTATCGCTTCGCTCTCCCTATGGTCGTGAACCTCACAAGTTCGCTTTCGCGAAAGCGTACACAACCTTCATAAAAGTTTTTAAATATACATATCTATTATATAATGATTGATGAATACTAGTTAGCGCTGAAAGTGCTTATTTTTAGGGATACATTTTAAGATTTAATTTTTTTTAGAAAAAAATATAAGAATTTGCTGTAACAAATTAGAAAGCTACTCGTCTCCCTTATAACTAACCGAAATAAACACATGGATCAAAAAGAATTCATAAGTCTTGTTAACTCCTTTAAAGATAAAATATATCGTGTGGCCAAGCGATTATTGATCTCTGAAGATGAAGCACAAGATGCAACGCAAGAAATTTTGTTGCGTTTATGGACCAAACGATCTCAAATGAAGCAATATCGAAGTGTTGAAGCATTTGCGATGACAATGACAAAAAATTATTGTTATGACTCTTTAAAGGCAAAAAGAAATAATAACCTTAGAATAGTACATAGCAACTATGAAGATCATTCTCACAATATGGGAAAGCAACTCGAAGCTTCAAATGAAGTAGAGTGGGTTTATAAGTTAATGAAAGAGTTACCAGAACAACAGCAATTAATATTGCAGTTAAGAGACGTAGAGCAATTTGACAATTCAGAAATTGCAGCTATGTTAGAAATGAATGAAACAGCGGTTCGTGTGGCATTATCACGAGCTAGAAAAACTATAAGAGAAGCATTAATTAAAAAACAAAACTATGGAATCCAATAAAGTTGAGCAGTTACTGGAAGCCTATTTTGAGGGAGCGACAACGCTTGCACAAGAAAAGCAGTTACGGACCTATTTTAAAAGTGATCACGTAGCACCTCATTTAGAAAGTTATATCGCCATGTTTACGGCATTTGCCCAAGCATCGCAAGACACCTATGATAGACCTATAGAATTGCCAAAGCAAAAGAAACCTATCTATCGTTGGATTTCTGGAGTCGCAGCAGTCGCTGTCATTCTTATAGGATTTGCTACTCAAATGGGGAGTCCTTTGGGAGATGATGTCTATCAAGGAAACGTATCTCAAGAAGAAGGTATACTTAAAACCAAACAAGCCCTAGGATTAATGGGCAAAATGTTTAACGAAAGCACTGCACAGCTGGGTGCAGTAAATGAGTTTAATACAACAACCAGCGATTTTTTTAAACAATAAAAAATAGTAAAAATGAAAAAAAGGTTACTTACGATTGCCATGACTTTGGTATTAACATGGTCATTTGGTCAAACAAAAAATTTAGGAAATCCAACTAGTTGGAGTGGAAAACTACCAAAGAATATTGAGGTAGTGGAAGCACCAACGTTTGATATTCAAGAGCAATTAGAATATGACGCGATTAATGCGGCAACGTCCAAGCATTTAGCAAAAAGATTTGGGTATGAACATGAAGTTGATTTAGGAATAGAGTCAAACGGATCTTGGCACACTACGCAAAAAGGAGATCATATTTGGAGGTTAGGTCTAAATGCAGCAGGAGCTTATTCAATCAATTTAATTTTTGATGATTTTTATTTCATTAGAAAACAAGAACAACCATTTTTTATTGATTTTTTTCATCACTACTATTGCTCTTCATGCCCAAACACCAGTCAATGATGATTGTGTGGGCTTGATTGATCTAGGGGTAGCACCTTATTGTCCTGATATCACTATCCCTGGGAATGCAACAGAAATTTATTCCAATGTCGATGCTACTGCTTCTGACATAGGA
>CAKZKZ010000952.1 GCA_937124495.1 uncultured Dokdonia sp.
AAGCAGCTGTCCAGCTGGAAATAAAGCTAATACATCTGCAGTAGCACTACTAAAGTCAAATACAGAAACACCATCACTATCAGTATCACAAGCAGTAAATTCTAATAAGAAATCAGGTGGGATTTGTGAGGTATCCACTTCTAATAGTAATTGTGCTAGACGTACACATCCGTCAACGGTAGTCACAATCACATCTAATGTTTCGTTGTTGACAACACTATTCGTGTATGCAATAGGATCTGCAATTGGATTTCCAAGAGAATCAAAATATTGAAATGTCTCATTAGGGAAATCTGCAGAAATTAACACCTCTGCTTCTGTTAAGTTAAAAACAGTAAAGCCATCTGTATCATCATCACACTGTGTTAATAAAGGTGCAGGGTCGAGAATAACAGGTAAAGGCGCCACATCTAAAACTAAAGGAAGCGTGGTAAAACAATCTGCAAAAGCATTATTTTCAAGCCTGATAAATATGGTTTGATCTCCGCTTGTAAATACTAATGGAAGAGGAGCTAGATCTAAAAGTGCATCATTGGCATCAATATGAAATGTTAGTGTAAATAGCGAAGCATCTTGTGCTCCTAAAATCGTTCCAGCTAACGTTGCTAAATTAAAGTCTGTAGAACCATTGGTATCGTCCCCATCTGAGGCATTATCACAAACAATAAATGGCCCAGGATCAGTGATTGTAGGGCGATCAACAACATCTAGGTTAAATTGAACCGTAGCAAAACAATCGGTAAGTCCATCATTTTCTACTCTCACAAAAATAATATCATCTACAGAATTATAAGCATTGGTTCCCGTAAGTGCCCCCGTATTCATATCTGCATCTGTTTGAGACAGATGAAAAGAAACAGAAAAGAGTGCAGGATTTGCTCCATTTAATATTGTAGGAATTAGAGCGTCTAAGTTAAAAATCTCAAGTCCATCATTAGAAGGATCATCACACATTTGCTGTGTCACAGGTGCCACTGGAACAGGAATTTCAAAGAAGGTTACTACAATATCATCAGTTCCCATATCACCATCAAAAGTGGTAATAGTAACTTCATAGACTCCTGTTTGAGTAACATCAATCATAGGCATGCCATCTGCCCCAGGAATTGGAACAGCTCCAGTACCATCATCAAATGTCCATGTATAATTTGCTGCTGTAGGATCTGTTGCATCTAGCGTTACTGGAGTACCTTCACAAACATCTATATCTGGACCTAGTGCTGGCTCTACAATAGAACAATCTGTTTCTCCGGTATCATTATCGGCTTGATCTATAAAAATCTCTCCTTGCTGTTGAGCAAAATTTGTAATCAAGAATACATAAATTTCTCCTACTTGTGCATTAGGAATACTCGCAGTTTCTACAGCATCTATAGAAAAACTACAGTCTACGGTATTCGCTGCTGTTAAATTATTACACACATCTGTATCTGGAAACGGTCCCCATACTGTAAAATCAACATCAAGTCCATTCCCATTCAAAGTACCATCATCAGCAATGTCTGTATTTTGAAAAATGGTGAAATTTAAATCTCCAGCAGTTTCAATCTGCAAAAAATACCACGTAGGAAAAGGAGTAGAACCCAAACAAGTATAATCTGGACCTACTTCACCAGATGCAGCACAATCTGGATTAGGACTTCCATTAAAACAGTTATCAAAAGGTTGATTAAGCTCGGCTGTACAAAAAGGAACTGCATCAGCACACGTTGGACCTCCTAAATTTTGTCCATAACTACTTGTAAAAGCGAAGATAAAACAAGCTAAAATAAGGGCTTTGTGTAGGATTTTCATCATAAATAGGTTTGTGAGGGCGAAAAATAGGGATTTTTTGTCAAAATTCTGTTAAAATTCCACCGCTTTGTACTCCCAAACGTTTAAAAAAGAGAAATGGTATATAGTCTTTAAATTACTTATGAACCAATTTTCATATAATTACAAAAGTGTATTATGCAATTGAACACACTCTACAGCCTCTTTTACATCGTGCACTCGTAAGATCGCAGCTCCATTCTGTAACGCAATCATATTCAAAGCTGTAGTGCCATTTAAAGAACTAGATGGAGTTCCTTTTATAGTATTATATATCATTGATTTGCGTGACAATCCCGCAAGTAATGGTACTTCTAATATCTTAAAAAAATCTAGCTCTTTAAGAAGCGTAAAATTTTGCGTTATTGTCTTAGCAAAACCAAAACCTGGATCAATAATGAGGTCATGTATTTGATGAGTTCTCGCAAGTGCCAATCGTTCACTAAAATAAAAAGAAATTTCTTTCAAAAGATTCTCATAAGAAGTTAAATTCCTCATGGTTTGTGGAGTACCTCTCATATGCATAGCTATATAAGGAACTTGCAACTCCCCCACGACTTTCATCATGTCTTGATCCAACATCCCGCCACTAATATCATTAACCATACACGCTCCAGCTTGTATCGCTTTTTTTGCAACACTAGATCTAAACGTGTCTACAGAAATGAGTACTTCTGGAAATTGTTTTACAACTTCTATGATAATAGGAATTAAACGACTCTCTTCTTCCTGTATTGAAATATCAGTAGCATCAGGTCTAGAACTATACGCCCCCATATCTATAAAAGTAGCGCCTTCATCCAACATCGTTCCAACTTGCGATATTACTTCTTCTATATCTTTGTACTTTCCACCATCATAAAAAGAATCTGGGGTAAGATTTATAATCCCCATCACTTTAGGCGTTGATAAATCAATAAGTTTTCCCTTACAATTAATATACATAGCTTACCATACGTACTTTTAGTACTTGTCCTAACAAGATAAATAGCACTTGTTTTAAACAAACTTACAACCCCATTTTTTATATTACGAATTTTAAGCGAAATTTACGCAAATTCTATATCAGTTTTATGAGTACGACCTCAACACAATACGACAACGTTATTACACTATGTCGAAACCTTTATATAAATAAAATGAAAGATTATGGAAGTGCTTGGCGTATCTTACGACTACCCTCACTTACCGATCAGATTTTTATTAAAGCGCAACGTATTCGTGGCTTACAACAAAACGATGTTCAAAAAGTAGATGAAGGGCAGGTTTCTGAGTTTATTGGTATTATCAATTATTCAGTTATGGCGCTTGTACAATTAGAATTAGGCGTTGTAGAACAACCAGATCTGAATCTTGAAGAAGCGACCAAAGTGTATGATCAAAAAGTAGCACTTACCAAATCGCTTATGGAAGATAAGAATCATGATTATGGAGAAGCTTGGAGAGACATGAGAGTGAGTTCGCTCACAGATTTGATTCTTCAAAAGCTATTGCGTGTAAAACAAATAGAAGACAATCAAGGGAAAACATTGGTTTCAGAAGGAATAGATGCTAATTACCAAGACATGATCAATTATGCAGTATTTGCATTGATACATTTAAAGGCATAAAATTATTTTAAGGACTCGTCCGCTTTCGCGAAAGCGTATAAAACCACACTAAGAAAAATGAAAATACTTGTACACATTGCACGCTTTCTTGTTGGAGCACTTTTTATTTTTAGCGGATTTATAAAATTAAATGATCCCTTAGGTTTTTCTTATAAACTTCAAGAATACTTTGCTCCTGAGGTATTAAACCTAGAGTTTTTATCTCCTTATGCTTTGTTGATCTCTGTCATCCTTGTCATTGTAGAAGTATTATTAGGTATCGCATTGCTTATAGGCTATCGCAAAAAAGTAACCTTGTGGCTCTTACTCGCAATGATTTTGTTTTTCACATTCCTTACTTTTTATTCTGCCTACTTTAATAAAGTAACAGATTGTGGATGTTTTGGAGATGCCATACCACTCGTTCCATGGGAATCATTTATAAAGGATCTTATTCTTTTAGTACTCATTCTATTCTTATTCGCATTTCAAAAACATATCCAACCTATCATTAAGAATACGATTGTACAAAATAGTATCATATTTTTATCGTTTGCTGCCTGTATGTGTTTTGGTTACTATGTGCTTATGCACTTACCATGGCTAGATTTTAGAGCCTATAAAGAAGGTTCTAATATTGCAGAAAACATGGCCATTCCAGAAGGAGCGCCCGAAGCTGTTTTTGACTACCATTGGAAATTTAATATCAACGGAGAAGAAAAAATAATCACGACTACGGGTGGATATCCTCAAGTAGAAGGTGAACTTATAAGCTATGAAACAGAGCAAGTACAAGAAGGATATATTCCTCCTGTACATGATTTTACAATAGAAAAAGGGGACGATAATTTTACCACTACATTTTTAGAAAAAGAAAACCTTATAGCTATTGTCGCCTATAATATTGACAAAACAGAACGAGAAGGCTATTACCACATAAAGAAGATTACAGAAGAAGCCATACGCAAAGGATATACCGTTATTGGTCTTACCTCATCAAGCCCTAATGTGCACGAAAAATTTATGAGGGATTATAAGTTACCTTTTGAGTTTTATTACACTGATGAGACCACCTTAAAAACCATTGTACGTGCAAGCCCAGGTATTGTAAGTATGAACAAAGGCACCATTCTTCAAAAACTACATTATAATGACGCGGAAGGTCTTGTTTTAAATGCATTACCAACAGCACAGCCTCATTTAGATTTTAGTTTAAAATTTCAATTAGATAGTATTGCTGTTTTAGATCAGAAGTATCGCAGGCTTATGCAAGTCCCCGAAGGCCCTGAACGAAAAGCGCTTGGAGAATCTATGGGACTTGGTGTAGAAGATTACAGCGGTGATTTATGGAAACGTCAAATAGCCCTAGATACCAGTAACCTCAGAAAAATAGAATCCATTTTAAAATTAGGAGTATATCCTGGCAAATCTTTGGTTGGTGAACCTACCAATACAGCTGCTTGGTATGTCATCCAACATTCTAATAAAATTCCAGAATATCTCGATCTTATGAAAAAGGCTGGAAAAGAAGGTGAACTTCCTTTTAGACTTGTTGCGATGATGGAAGACCGGTATCTTATGGGAGAAGGAAAACCACAAATTTATGGAACACAAGGAATGACCTATAACAATGGAGAACCCTTTATATGGCCTATTTCAACCCCTGAAGAGGTAAACAAACGTAGAGAAGAAGCAGGCTTTGACCGTACTATAGAAGCATATGCTAAAGATCTTTTTGGAGACGATTTTGAATATACCCGCCTTACACTAGAAGAAGCCGAAGCTAGAAGAGTCGCATCGATCCCAGATCACGAATGATATCATACATCGTAAAAAAAATAGGATATGCTATAGGAACACTCATCGGAGTGGTGACGGTGATATTCTTTTTATTTAATGTGCTACCCGGAGATCCTGCTCGTATGATGCTTGATCAAAATGAGGACCCAGAGCAGTTAGCAATTGTACGTGCAAAATACGGGTTTGACAAACCTCTTTACAAGCAATATCTCTATTACCTTAACGACCTCTCTCCTATCTCTTTTCACGCAAGTGAACCTACTAATTATACGCATTTAACTCCTGGAAAATACAATGCTATTTCTTTAGTCACTCTAGCTAAAACAACAGTGGTCATAAAAACCCCATACTTAAGGGAGAGTTTTCAAAAAACGGGAAAACGTGTAACAGATGTTATTGGAGAAACATTACCCAATACTTTTGTCCTAGCCATAAGTGCGATTACCATTGCGATTATCCTAGGCATTTTCTTTGGAATTATATCTGCACAAATGAAAGATACTTGGGTAGATAAAAGCATCCAGATCATAAGCACTTTAGGCATGAGTGTACCTAGTTTTTTTAGTGCTATCCTATTTGCTTGGTTCTTTGGGTTTGTACTACATGAGTATACAAATCTAAATATGACGGGAAGTCTCTATGCTATGGATGACTTTGGAGAAAAGATCACTATTCAGTGGAAAAACCTCGTACTTCCTGCGCTCGTTTTAGGGATACGTCCACTTGCTGTAGTAATACAATTAATGCGTAATTCGTTATTAGAAGTATACAACCAAGAATACATTCGTACCGCAAAAGCAAAAGGGCTAAGTACGTTTCAAATTATAAAAAAACATGCATTAAAAAATGCATTAAATCCTGTAGTCACAGCAATATCTGGATGGTTTGCTTCCATGCTAGCTGGTGCCGTATTTGTAGAGTACATTTTTGGGTGGAATGGACTAGGAAAAGAAATTGTAGATGCTCTTAACACACTAGACCTTCCTATTATTATGGGTGCTGTACTTGTTATAGCCACCTTATTTGTCTTCATAAACATCTTTGTAGATCTTATTTATGGTTGGTTAGATCCAAAAATACGCTTATCATAAAGTTCATATCGCTGCAACTATTATCGTTTATGCAATGAAATACATAAAAGCTTCTTTTTTTTCAGGGATCAATAATTGTAAGTCTACCCCATTGAGACATTCATAATAATACATTTCTTCTTCTATTTTATAAGAAGATTATCAATCTTATTGATATTTTTGTGATTCAATAAAAATACATCTTACATGTCTAGAAAACATATTGTCGCTGGAAACTGGAAAATGAATAATAATCTTTCTGAAACGCATGCTTTATTAGCTGCACTTAAAGACAAAAAAAATACAGGGGATGCGCAAGTGATTGTTTCTCCTACATCCATCAACTTACAGTCAGCTGTCACCACTTTACAAGATAGTGAGATACAAGTAGCAGCTCAAAATATGCATCAAGCTGAAAGCGGAGCCTATACAGGTGAGATATCGGCTAGTATGATTAAGAGTGCTGGTATTGATACAGTGATTTTAGGACATAGTGAGCGTAGAGCATATTTTCACGAAAGTGATGAATTACTTACTCTAAAAGTGAACACTGCCATAGCACATGGCATGACAGTCATCTTTTGCTTCGGAGAAGAATTGGAAGATCGCAAAAATGAAAAGCATTTTGATGTGGTAGAGAGCCAACTTAAAAATGCTATTTTTCACCTTACTGCAGCTCAATGGTCACATATCGTTCTTGCTTATGAACCTGTATGGGCTATAGGTACTGGAGAAACAGCTTCTCCTGAGCAAGCACAAGAAATGCATGCTTTTATACGTAAAACCGTAAGCAATTCTTATGATGCAACTACCGCAGACCAAGTATCTATTTTATATGGAGGCTCAGTGAAGCCTGGTAATGCTAAAGAAATCTTTTCAAAACCAGATGTAGACGGTGGCCTTATTGGAGGTGCGGCTCTTAAAGCAGATGACTTTTTTGATATCGTAAACGCTTTTTAAAAAGAGCATTCTATATTTTCAAAACAACTTTCATAGTATTTTTATACCTTACGGATATAACAACATACTATGAAAGTTTCTTATATACTCCTTTTAGTATTCTCTGGATTTTGCTTCTCCTGTCAAGCCCAACAAGTCTTTACTAACACAGACGGTTCTGTCACACTTCTTAAAAGCCAAGAGAACACCAACAATGTTTTTATTACACCTAGCGGTAATGTAGGTATTGGTAAAAAAAATCCAACAGACAAACTAGAAGTCAACGGGCAAATTCATGCAAAATCTGTAAAAGTGGATCTTAAAAAATGGGCAGATGATGTCTTTGAAGAAGGTTATGATTTAACACGCTTACGCGAAATAGAAAAATACATCAATACTTATGGTCACTTACCCGAAGTTCCTACCACTGAAGAGGTACTACAAAACGGAATCGAATTAGGTCAAATGAATGCGCTTCTACTCCGAAAAATAGAAGAACTCACCCTACACCTTATAAAAAAAGATCATCAAGTTGAAAAATTACAAGAGCAATATAATGCCCTTCAATTACAAATCACACGTATACAAGAATCTACAAAAGGATAATCTCTTGAAAAAACTGTATCTCTATATTCTTTTTGGAACACTAGGAATGGCAACTACTTGGGCACAAGAAGATCGCTTTTATATACGATCTATAGATGAGCAAATAGAGATTCCTGTACTAACCAAAGATTCTGTGGTTTCCTATACAGGAGATCATCAAAAACTGAAATCACTCTTTAAAAAATATAGTGTCAAAGTATTCAGAAAAGGATTCAAATATGCTGAACGAGATAAATTAAAGCGAACATACTTTGTCATTGCTGATACTCCTAATTTTCAAAAAGCATTATTAGAAGAAGTTTCTGATATTTTTGAATTTGGCGAAAGCCTGCTCCCTGAAAATCTTAAGATATATGAACCTAATGATTACGGAACAACAAGTACCATAGGCACTAACCAAGGAATACAAGCCAATTTAGATTACTACGATTTTTTAGGTGTTCCTGAAGCTTGGTATTATACAAAAGGAAACAGGGATGTTATTGTAGGTATTTCTGATGGTTATATAGACCCAGAAGATCCTGAGTTTGTAGGAAGAACTACGGTCATGAAAAAAAGCTCGCATTCTAAAGGTCACGGATTTGCCGTAGCTGCAACTGCCGTTGGTCAAGGAGACAATGGACATGGAATCACAGGCATTTGTTACAACTGCAGTATTTACACAACGACTTATGGAGATTTCAAATTTTTAAATCAATTACTGGAATTATCAAAAGCTGGTGCAAAAGTGATTAATTGTAGTTGGGGAAGTACTCGATATTATGAAACAGCGCAAGAAACTATTAATGAGATGAAAGATAACGGGACAGTAATTGTTTCTGTACCTCATAATCCATCTTTTCAAAAAACAAAAGGAAAAATCCCAAGATATCCGGGTGCGTATGAACATGTAGTTTCTGTAGGTAGTGTTCAACATAGATTTGATGATCCTGAAGAAACATTACATACAAACAAAAAAGGAAACCTATATGCCATAGGTTTAAAAAATTATGTAGGTCGTGCTGTAGGTTTTAGAGGAAATGATGTTAAAGGAAAACAATTTACCTACGAAGCATCTACAAATAACTTAGACCCCTATGTAGATATTCTAGCGCCTGGAACTTTTATATTTAGATATAATAAATATCTAGAAACTGGAGAAATCTTATACAATCAAGTAGAAAAAACATCGCCTGCAGCTCCACTAGTTACAGGTACTATTGGACTTATGTTTTCTATCAATCCATGTCTCTCAGTAGACGAAATAAATAGTATGATAAAGTTAACAGCTACAAACATAGATGACATAGAGGCAAATGCGACTTTTAAGGGAATGTATGGCGCTGGCAGTTTACATACAGGGCGTGCTGTTAAAATGAGTCATGATATGCTTCAGCCTGAGTTATATACACTCATTGAAAATCAAAATTTTAGTCGTTGGAAATTCACGTTAGATGCACCTTATAAACTAAAAATCAAAAATCAAAAATTCACAGATAGTGTCTCTGTGAATTTTACTGCAAAAAATGAAATTCTAATTGAAAATGAAACTGTACTTTTGCCAAACGAAAACGGAGAAATATCACTAAAAATTGATCCAGAAGCTTCGTATAACTGCAAAGAAATTAAAGAATGACACCCATATATTTAGGATATACCTTCATTATACAACCGACGGTTCCTGCTACAGAAATTTTAATAGCAGAATTAGGCTATGCTGGCTTTGAAAGCTTTACAGAAACAGAAACTGGAGTCATAGCATATATCCAGAAAGAAGAGGCATTTCCTAACAATACGCCTGTTCATTTTGATAGTCTGCTCAATGACATCCAAATTCTAGATTCTGATGAGTTTGAGATTTCATATACCGCTGAAGAGATAGAACAAGTCAACTGGAATAAAGAATGGGAAAAAAACTTTGATCCTATTGAAGTAGATGGTCGTTGTGCTGTACGTGCACCATTTCATGAAAAAACAGATGTAGCTTTTGATATTGTCATCGAGCCAAAAATGTCATTTGGAACAGGCCATCATGAAACCACACATATGATGATAAAACATCTCCTAAAGCTAGATGTTACAAATAAGAAAACATTAGATATGGGGTGTGGCACAGGAGTTCTTGCTATTCTTGCAGAAATGAAAGGCGCACAACCTATAGATGCAATTGACATAGACAATTGGTGCTATCTCAACTCTATAGAAAATGCTGAAAGAAATAAATGTCATCATATTTCTGTGCATGAAGGAGATGCCTCTTTACTTAAAGATAGATCATACGATCTTATTATTGCAAACATCAATAGGAATATATTACTACAAGATATCCCAACGTATGCTAACTGTCTTTCTTCTGATGGGACTTTGCTACTAAGTGGTTTTTATACAGAAGACATCTCATTAATTACAGAAAAATGCAATGAAAACGGACTTTATTTCGTTGGTAATTATGAACGTAATAATTGGGTAGCATGTAAGTTTGAAAAAAGAGCTTCTTAAATTTTATGTTATAATACATCGCTATTTTAATTAATAAGTTATAAATTTTGTAAATTTCTATTCAAAAAGTATACTCATATGAGTACAAAAGAAAAATATCAAGAAGACCTCGATGTCCTCACAGAAGAACAAAAACAACACGAAATTGTTTTATACAATGATGAAGTAAATACATTTGATCATGTGATTAATTGCCTTATAGGCGCATGTGATCATACTGAAGAACAAGCACATCAATGCTCTCTCATCGTACATTACAAAGGAAAGTG
>CAKZKZ010000953.1 GCA_937124495.1 uncultured Dokdonia sp.
GGATTCGTCATTTGGGTCAGTTTGTTCATATTTTCCATCTGTAGACGTATGGTAAAATTTCACTAATTGATTAGGAAGGTTTCTTTTACTTTCTTTATCGATAAAGGTTAAGCAGAGTATGAGTTTTTCTCCAGGTTCATTCTCGTCTGTAATTTTCAATATATTTTTGCTTTGCAATTTTTGGAAAATGATGAGCGTATTATTTTCATGTTCTAACGAAGAAATCACAATTGAAGAAATAAATGCTCAAGAAAATATTGATCTTGTTACAGACTTAAGTAGGTATCAAGGTACATCTCTTGGAATGTACAAAGGTGTATTTACAACAACAGATAGTGAAGAACGTGGTATTATTGAGATTAATATTATTAATGACCAATACGCAAAAGCTACATTAGAAAAAAATGATGGAACTGTAGAAGTTTATAAAGGAATTATCAACCAGACAAGAGCACATGGAGGAATGGATATTTCTTTTACTTCAAGTAACTCTTCATTTGCGTTTATAGTAAATAGCGATGGTAGCAACCCTATCATTTTAGATGCTAATAGTGGAGCAAAAGAAGCATTAATGACTATAGTAAAAGAAAACCAAAGAGGCGCAGTAACACCACTTACAGGGACATTTACTTCTTCTATTGGTGGTACGGGTACTTGGAATATTATTTTTAACACAGGTACAGGAGAAGGAGATGATACAGATATTACAACACAATCGATTTTTAATAGTATAGATTTTGGATCTACTACAGGCAATAATCAATCAAATTGCATTACAAATGATACAGTAACTACGTGTGATATAGGGGGAGATTACGCATCTTTAGGTTTTGATATTACGTGGTCTGGAGTTCATACTTATTTAGATTCGCCAGATTGTTCTTCTTCTACAGGAATTTGGACTGCTACAGGAGGAGGAGTGATATCTACAGGGACATATACAACTGATTTTATTTGTACTGAACCTGGGAACTTTCTAGAAACAGCTATTGCAATTATTCCCTCATCAGAAGGAGTAGGGTGTAGTACACCGGGATTTGTAATAGATGTCGTTGCAGAAGGCTATACATCAAGTGGTATAGATAACTCAGGGTGTGACTTGCCTCTATCTTCAGGACCAGATATATTTTATAGTTGGACATCTACGACAGATGCATTATTCTATAAAGCGGCTTCAGATACTGCGACTGAAGATATTATTATTAGAGATGTAACAGGAGCGTTTATTATGTGTACTGGTGGTAGTTCTTTTGGAGGTACGATCCTTTCAGGGTGGGATATTGGAGATGACTTAATTATTCAAATTATAGGAGAGGCTGATATCTCTGAAATTGCTTTTTGTCTTGAAGAAGCTACAATCCCAGAAATACCAGCAAATGATTTGTGCCAAGATGCTATTCGCTTATTTTGTGGAAATTCTGTTTCTGGAAATACGTTTTCGGCAACAGATCAAACGGGAACTACAGGGAATGATGTGTTTTATTCTTATGTAAATACTGGATTTGAGGATCAATTTGTAACAGTTTCTCTTTGTGGATCTTTATATGATACACGTCTACGAATCCTTGACGCTTGTGGAGGGGCACAAATTATTCAGGATGATGATAATTTTGAAGCTTGTGGATCGTTAGGAGATTCAGAAGTTAGATTTAGGGTTGATAGTGGAGATACTGTTAGGATTATTGTAGAAGCATTTGAGAATGAATCTGGGGTATATGATTTAGAAGTGTCTTGTGAAAATGTTCCTTCTGTACCTCCGCTTCCAGGTTTCTTCTCTTGTGGCAACAGTTTTACAGATGATGGCGGTGTAGATGGAAATTACTCTGAAGCTCAAGAAACCATTGGGACTATAAGTGTTGGTGATAATAATGCTGATTCACTTGAACTTTTATTTACTGAATTTGATATAGAAAATAACCTTGATTTTCTTGAACTCTTCGATGGACCAACTATTGATGATCCTATCATTACAACTTCTGTCGGAGGAGCAACGGCAACGGCAGAAGGGTTTACAGGTACATCTTTACAAGGCGAGACTATACTAACTTCAGGGAATAGAATTACGTATCGATTTAAAACTAACGGTATTCTTAAAGTAACGCGTCCAGGATTTCAAGCGACGGTTAATTGTGTTATAGATTAATGTACTCTAATGGATTTTAGAAAGGCTATAGCGATACATTATAAAATCATATATTAAACAATACGAATATTAAAAAGTGCCTGTGACCTATACGTCAGGGGGATTTTTGGCACGTATTATACGAGTGTATTTATAAACGCTTCGTTTACTTCATGAACCCCATCAAAGACTTCAATATGCAGTCTATTACCAAAGAGTGCCGTTCCTTTTAATTGTTGTTCTGTCTTGCGAGCTTCATTAATATATTCATCTTTATCCCCGTAAAGATAAGTGACCTTTGTTGTACGTGATAGATGTTCAAAATCAGGAGGTGTTAATTCGTGTGGGATGGCCCCAGAGTGGAGTAGGAGATGTTTACAATCTATCTTTCGGCTACTTGCCCAACGGCTGACAATAGAAACGCCTTGAGAATACCCCATCAAGATGAGGTTGATGTGTAGACCTTTCCATTTTTTAGATTCGATTGCCCAAACGGCATCTACGTAAGTAAGTACATTTTCTTTTTCTAACGTCGTATTTTCCTTGGTAAGC
Source organism: uncultured Dokdonia sp. (assembly GCA_937124495.1). Taxonomy (GTDB): domain Bacteria; phylum Bacteroidota; class Bacteroidia; order Flavobacteriales; family Flavobacteriaceae; genus Dokdonia. The sequence goes on from CAKZKZ010000953.1 coordinate 2,675, forward strand.
CAGCTAGCGCCTACATATTTAAAACGTTTGTCTTGATAATATTTACTAGCCGCTTGAGGTGCAATGATATAATTTTCTTCAGCATTGAGTCCTTCAAAGTGTTTCATGAAATAGCGACTAAGATGTCCCATTCCATGAAAAGCAAGCCAGACATTCTTGGTTTTAGACGTAAACGTATTAAGCGTTGTATAGGTGTTGGTATGCGTATATGTGATTTGGTTTTCTGTCATTTTTTATAGCTTTTCGTACATCGACGGATTCTGTATAAACTTCAGCAAGTTGAAAGCGAAAAATCATACAATAGTATTAAAATCAATAGTGATTTTTTATATACAATGTTACTATATTTTTTGAAATGTATAGGATGTAACTTCGACTATATAACTGTTTTATAAAAATATAAATATGATAGCGCCAGGATTTCCTGAAAATGAAAAAGAACGATTAGAAGCTGTAAAGTCCTATGAACTATTAGATACCTTACCAGAAAAAGATTATGACAATATAACGTCTCTTATCGCAGAAATCTGTGACACCCCTATATCACTGGTTACTTTACTAGATAAAGAACGCAATTTTTTGAAATCTCACTTAGGAGTACCTTTTAATGAATCCCCTCGTGATATCTCTTTTTGTGGTCATGCTATTTTAGATGATAAGGACATTTTTGTGATTGAAGATGCAAGAAAAGATGATCGTTTTAAAAATAACCCCCTAGTAAAAGAACATAACGCTATTTTTTATGCAGGCGTTCCTTTGATAAATGAAGATAATTATCCATTGGGAACATTATGTGTATATGATACCAAGCCTAGAAAGCTAGATGATCATCAAATAAAGGCGATGATTAAGTTAGGAAATCAAGTGGTAAATCTATTTGAACTTCATAAAAAGAATAACGGACTTATATTGGCACAAGAACACCTAGAAGAACGGAATAAGCAGTTAAAAGATTTTGCAGGAATTGTTTCACATGATTTAAAATCTCCCTTGGCTAATATTACATCCTTGGTATACCTCTTAAAAGAAGAGTATGGATCTGTATTTAATGATGAAGGGAATCAATATGTAGAATATATCAAAGAGTCCTCTGATGCACTTCGTAATTATATAGACGGAATGCTTAATTATTATAAGAGTGATACGATTTTACAACAATCTAAAGAAGAAGTAAAATTACAGGATATCTATAACCAGATAGATACTATTATGTTTATAGATACAGCGGAATTTAAATACCAAAAGCTTGATGCCTCTATTTTTATTAATAAAACGGCAATCATTCAGATATTTATGAACCTTATAGGAAATGCATTAAAGTATAATCATAGCGAAGTTCCTTATGTAGAAACTACTTTTTCTGAAGATGCTTCTTTTTATTACTTTGCTGTAAAGGATAATGGTATAGGAATAGAGAAAGAAAGGCAAGAGACTATTTTCAATCTTTTTAATAAAGGGAGTGATAAGGATAGAAATGGAAATACTGGATCTGGTATAGGACTCGCTATTGTAAAAAAGCTTATCAATAAACTAGGAGGGGAGATTATTTTAAAATCTACAATAGGCAAAGGATCTATCTTTAGTTTTACGATTAAGAAGTAATACGTTTTTGAAGAAATAAAATTAGGGTGAAAAAGAAATTTATTTTATATCCTTAAAAATAGTTGCTTTGATTTCGTCCCATTCTTCGCGAAGAATGCCGTAACAAGCAGAACTGCGTCTAAAGTCATCTTTGGTAATAATATTTTTACGAAGAATACCTTCTAGAGTACCTCCAATTTTTTCTACAGCTCGACGAGAACGTATATTACGCTCGTCTATCCGGAATTCTACTTTCTCATAATACAGTTTTTCAAACGCATAACTAAGCATTAAAAATTTGATGTGATGATTCAATCCGCTTCCGCGAAAATCATCTCCCAGCCACGTCCAACCTATGTGTAGAACTTTGTTCTTCTTATCTATATTACCAAAACGCGTACTCCCCGCAAAACGTTCTAATTCTTTATCATAAATAATAAAAGGAAGCGCAATGCCTAGTTCTTTTTTTTGAAAAGCTTCTTTTAGGTATTTTTTCAGCTTTTTAGGGGTAGAGATGTCTGAAGATCCATATTGATACAAGTCTACTTGCTTAGAAAGAGGGAGTAAATCTCTATAGTGATAGGACTCAAGCGGAAGTAATTTTGCGCGTTTATTTTCTAAGGTCTTTGCTTTCATATATTGTATCTTCGTTGAACTTATCTTGACTTTTTGTTTTTAACCGAAAATGAGTTGAAATTTAATCAGATAAGGCACTTTTTCTTATGTATAGCAGCGCTATACATAAGAAAAGTAACGATATATGGATGAATTTCAGCCATTTTTTAGGAAATAGAAAAACTC
>CAKZKZ010000954.1 GCA_937124495.1 uncultured Dokdonia sp.
GTACGCTTTCGCACTTCGACTGCGCTCAGTATAAACTTCACTTTCGTGAAAGCGTATAAAGAAACTTTTTACTCCACCATATTTTGATTTTTTTACTGAATGTTCATCTTTAGTCATGAAGAATGCAAATCTAATAGGTCGAAGTAAGAGATTGAAGGAGGTGTTATATTGCCTACATCATGTTTATGAACACATTATATTTCAAAAATAGAGTACTACTCTATTTTTCAACGCATCTGAATATGTCTTTTCCCCGACCTTAAAGGGCGGACATATTCTCTACATGTACAGCACATTTTTCTCCCCTTCGGGGAGATGCTGAAGGCAGAGGGATCACCTCACCAAGATAGACTTACTATAACTTCTACCATTAAAAGAAATACGATAGATATACTGTCCTGTGCGTAAACGTGTACGTACAGATTGTTTTACATTAATACGTTGTGGTCCTTCTAAGCTAAACTCGTCTTTGAGTTTTCCTACTTCTTGCCCTAGTAAATTAAACAAAGAAACCGTGACTCTAGCCGTGGTTGGCATGGTGTACTCAATAAACGTTTGATCGCCTTGATAGGTTGCCAGATGTTGGAACCCTCCAGACGACGCAAAGTCAGTGACGCCAAGTGAACTACAACTAAATCCTAAATCTAAAGGCTCATAGGTTTGTCCAAATAAGATTTGATCAACAAGGCCTTCATCTATACACAACCATTGCTTTAGTACGTTGGCATACACACGCCTAAAATCCATGGTAAAGGCAGGGTTTCCTGTTTCATCTGGATTTTGGATATCAGGATGCGTTCCTACAAAACCTTGATCATTGAGTCCGTCGCCAAACATTAAAATTGGAGAAGCCGTTCCATGATCCGTTCCATTGGAGCCATTTTCTTCGATACGACGTCCAAACTCAGAAAAGGTCATAGACAATACATCTTCACCCATTCCTGCGCTGTTGAGGTCATCATAAAAGTTTTTTATAGAGACCGAAAGGTCGCTTAATAATTCTCCTTGTCGCACAGATTGATCGGCATGTGTATCAAAACTACCCATAGTGACTAGATATACTTGTGTACCTAATCCTCCTTTGATCATCCTAGCGACAATAGCAAGTTGTCTTGCGAGTTGTCCAGCACCATATTCTACGGCGTTATAAGCACTCTCATAAGCTTCATTAATCGTGCTCGCGTAGGTAAAAGAAGTGTTGATCACACCACGCATAAATCCTAATTGATCTCCAAAAGTACAATCAGGGATATTTACAACATCGTGTAGTACGCCATTTTCAGCAATATCTTCTAATTGCTGCGGATTGGCTACAGAAAAGGCATATTTAGCTTCATCACCATCAAAAATTAAATTTCCGCTACTTCCAATCTGTATGGCTGGCGGTATATCAGGTGGATTAATTAAAAAATCAGGGTATAGATCTTCAAAATAGCGTCCAAAAACACCCGTGTCATCGATGTCATCAGGTTGAGCAGATGCCCAGATATCTGATCCTCTAAAATGGGAGAGACTTTGGTCAGGATAACCCACACCGTGTACTACTTTCATCTGTCCATTTCCCCATAAAGATTGCAAAGGATCCATAGAAGGCGGAATCCCAAAATCTGGAGATAGATTGTATAGCTCGTTTTCTTGATAGCGTATTGTAGGTCGACTCTGTGCATAAAAGTCATAATCGTATATAGGTACAATGGTATTGAGACCGTCGTTTCCTCCTTTCAAACGAATTAATACGAGAATACGATCACTATCGGCATTTGCAAGTGCTGTGGTTAATCGAGAGGGTGCCGCGGCAGATAAGTTAGAACCTCCTACCATAATAGATCCTGTTCCTACAAGGCCAAGAGCTTGCATAAAAGAACGTCTACTCCAAGTAGAGTGTTCTTCATCGTGATGGTGATCTGTAATTTTAGCAGAAGGACTTGTAGGTAACTTTTGCCCTTTCTTCTGTGCTTTATTTTTTGAGGTGTGGTCGTGATTACACATAATATGAGGCTATTTAAGTTGAAATTCAGGCATTCTAATCATATGGAACAAAA
>CAKZKZ010000955.1 GCA_937124495.1 uncultured Dokdonia sp.
CTGGAATTTTGGTCGTCTCTGCAAACGGGTGGATGAACGCGCCTTCTGGATTTGATTACATCAATGGGGAGTTTCTGAATATAGATCCTATAAAAGCACTCTTCAATCCTGCATGGTTTACACAAGCACTCCACATGACACTTGCTGCATTTACTGCAACGGGATTTGCTGTGGCAGGAATACACGCCTACCAAATATTTAAAAAGCGAAATATAGAACTTCATAAAAAAGCCTTTAAAATTGCCATCACCTTTGGGGCTATTGCTGCTATTTTACAACCCATAAGTGGAGATCTTTCTGCAAAAGATATTGCCGAAAGACAACCTGTAAAATTAGCTGCTATGGAAGCCCATTTTGACACCTCAACAGGAGCTCCATTATATATCGGCGGTATTGTAGATGAAGAAACACAGGAAGTCAGTTATAAAATAGAAATTCCTAAGGCACTCTCATTTTTAGCCTTTGGCGACTTTGATGCTGAGGTGAAAGGGCTCAATGATTTCCCTAAAGATGAACATCCCAATGTCGCTATGGTTCATTACGCTTTTCAAGTGATGGTGGGTATAGGAACACTATTATTACTCGCAGGGGTATTCTTTTTTGTTACGCTTTCGCGAAAGCGGAATTGGTTTAATTCTCCGAAGTTTTGGCTTTTATTTATCGTACTAGCTCCTCTGGGTTTTATCGCACTTGAAGCTGGGTGGATTGTCACTGAAGTAGGAAGACAGCCTTGGATTATTCATCATATTATGAAGACAAAGGATGCTGTCACACCTGTACCTGGAATTGTCTATAGTTTTTATATGTATGTTGCTCTCTATAGTATGCTGACTATTGCTGTCACTTGGTTAATGAGTAGGCAAATCAAAGCATTAAACAACCCAAAAACGATAGAAGCATGATATACGTAGTTCTCTTTTTTCTGGCTTTCTCTTTGTTATTATATGTGTTGCTAGCTGGCGCTGATTTTGGCGCTGGTATTGTAGAATTGTTTTCTTCTAAAAAGAATCAAGCGATTACTAAGAAGACAATCTATAGAGTGATGGGGCCTGTCTGGGAAGCAAATCACATTTGGATTATTATTATGATTGTTATTTTATGGGTTGCATTTCCTGCTTATTATAACATTCTTGTCGTATCCCTTCATATCCCACTCACATTGATGCTATTGGGTATTACTTTGCGAGGAGTCGCTTTTGTTTTTAGGCATTATGACGCTTATATAGATAATTCACAAATTCTCTATGACTGGATGTTTAAAACCGCAAGCTTAGTCACTCCTATATTTTTAGGCATCACCTTTGGCGCTATTATTAGTGGAGAGATTATCCATACCACCAGTGTTACTGATTATAGTTTTAAAGCTTTATATATAGATTCTTGGCTACACCCATTTTCTATGCTAACGGGATTCTTTTTTGCTGCTTTATGTGCTTTTTTATCAGCTGTACTACTTATTGGAGAAGCCGATGCTATAAATAGAAAAGTATATGTAAAAAAAGCAACCATTGCCACTATTGCTGTGGTGCTAATTGGTTTTATAACCATCCTGTATGGATATTATACCGAGGTCCTATTTGTAGTAGATTTCATACATAATCCGTACGCAATAATTGCAATTACACTTTCGGCAATACTACTTATCCCGCTATGGACAAGTATACGCAGAGGTCGTCGAATTTTAAGTAGAATCTTTGCGGGTAGTCAAGTGCTTCTTATTTTAATCGCCGCTATGGTTCCTCATTATCCAGCTATTCTATTTACAACAGAAGGAGGCATTAGTATTTTAGAAAATAAAGCTCCAGATAGTGTGATTCAGGTTCTAGGCATTTCTCTCATTATAGGGGGATCTGTCATATTACCTGGACTTTTCCACTTATTGAAATCCTTTAAAATGATAAAAATTCTAGAACGCACTTAGAGAGGTTATTTGCTATATGTAACTTAGGTTACTGACTACATTCTTTAAAAGATGTTTTTTTGTCAAACCCATATTATGCTTTAGGACTTCATAATGAAGTACGAATACACGATAACATATAGCATTTTATGAGTTTTAGCATAGCACCGCTATGGTTAAATTCAAAAATGTAGTGTAGCGATATAGTTTGCAGTGTATTCAAAATGTAATAGATTTTCTAATGCATACTATGGGTTAAAAATGCTTTTACTCATGAACTGGATATATGACCCTTGGCCTTGGTATGTAGGAGGTCCTATGATTGCTTTGATTCTGTTTTTGCTCCTTATGGTCGGCAAAACGTTTGGGATGTCATCCAATCTAAGAACACTTTGTACGATATGTGGTGCTGGAAATGCTACAGGCTTCTTTAAATTTGATTGGAAAACACAACGTTGGAATCTTGTAGTAGTGATAGGAGCTATTCTAGGAGGATATATAGGATCTCACGTATTATCAAATAATGAAGCTGTTGCCATTAGCCCTACAACTATTAATAACCTTAAAGAAATAGGCTTTGAAAGTGCAGGCACAGCGTATCTGCCTACAGAATTTTTTGGCGATTCGGTTTTTACAGACCCTAAAGCTCTTCTTTTATTGGTTATAGGAGGGGTACTTGTTGGATTTGGTGCTCGATATGCGGGAGGATGCACTTCCGGACACGCGATTTCTGGGTTGAGTAATTTACAACGTCCATCATTAATTGCTGTTATAGGTTTCTTTTTAGGAGGACTTGTGATGATTCATCTTATATTCCCTTTATTATTTTAAGTTATGAGAACACTTGTTTATTTATGTATAGGTATCTTATTTGGTATCACGATGTATAAGTCTGAAGCGGCTTCTTGGTTTCGGATTTATGAAATGTTTACGTTTGATTCCTTCCATATGTATGGTATTATAGGATCTGCGCTGGTGATTGGTATTACGGTCACACAGCTTATAAAGCGTTATAACATCTCCTCTTTTTATGGCGAAAAGATACACTTTACTCCTAAAGAAAAAGGATGGAAACGTTATTTGATAGGAGGCATCATTTTTGGGTTAGGATGGGCATTGGCAGGCGCATGTCCTGGACCTATGGTTACTCTTATAGGCGCG
>CAKZKZ010000956.1 GCA_937124495.1 uncultured Dokdonia sp.
TTGAATGGTTTTTAGAAAAATCTACAGAAATTGGAATTACAGAAATCACTCCTATTATTTGTGATCATAGTGAGCGTAAACACATAAAGGAAGAGCGTTTTAAGAAGATCATACAAAACGCTATGAAGCAATCACTTCAAACACACCTTCCAGTCTTACATCCCATGACTACGTTTAAAGACTTTATAGCTTCGCAATCAAAAACTTCTCAAGCTCCTTTCTCATGTATTGCTCATTGTGAAGAAGGAGAAAAATCACCTCTTACTAAAGAGTTAACTATTACAAAAGACATTTTGATTCTTATAGGCCCTGAAGGAGATTTTTCTCCGCAAGAGATCACACAAGCCGTAGATACAGGGTGTAAAGAAATTACGTTAGGAAATAGCAGACTCCGCACAGAAACCGCTGGAATTGTGGCTTGCCACAGCATTGCTTTTTTACATCAGTAAGACGCCACAACCGTTTTAGATGAATTTTATATCAAATCCGTACTAAAATTGGTTATTTTTCTTACAAATCACCCCGTTTTATTTTGTGATTCTATTTTATAGTTGTTTATTTACTGCCTTATTCTAATTTTTTAGAACAATAGGCCCAACTTATTGACTGTAAATTACCTAGATGAAATTAAGAAGTTTTATCAAATATGTTGTGCCTTACATCCCCGCTTTAACTAGCATCTTGGGATGTATATTTATTGTATATGGTCTTCATAATTGGCTTCCTAAAGAGACACTTTCTATAGAGAAAATAGATACGATTCTACTCATACTTTGCATGATCAGTATCTTGCTTGTTATTGTACTTCTCATATTCATACTTAATAAAACCAATCAAATTCGATTTAGTAGTAACACCCTAAGTACAGAGTTAAATACTCTAACTCAGAAAGTGCATCATTTCAGAAACATCGTAGACATCTTAGTTCGCTCTGATGTATGGAAACCTGGACTTAAAGAATATATAGACAAAGAGTTTGGCGACCTTAACTATTTCACTATGAAAGAATTTTACAAAGGACGCTCAAAACTTGCATTAGAATATATCGAAGAAAACAATCGATATGGAGATTCTGAAAATCTATATTTAGAATCAAAATCATTATTATTAAATGACCCTTCAAAAAGTAAAGTTGACTCTTTTTCAAATCCTCGTGCCTATTCGCCGCACATACTTAGAAAATGGATCGAGCATAAATGTGGTTCTGGGATTTGGTATTACTTTGGCTATAAATATGCATCTTACAAAGAAGAATTGGATGTAAATCGAATTTTTGAACGCCACCAAGAAAAGATTTTAAGTTATGCTGTTCAATTAGATACACATCGATATCAAGATATGGGATTCAGTGAAGATTTACTCTCAAAATTAGGAGAGCAAATGTCTGAAGAGATTATCCCAAGATTATTTAGTATTACTATGCAATCACAGCAACGCATACCAATGATTATTAATTTTGCATTTATCTTACTTGCCTTGCTAACGATCATGGGAATTTTTCTACCTATAGGAATCCTACTATTTCAACTCTCCTTATTTTTTAGTTTTTTGTCCATAGGGTTTGTATCTAGTGTTTTATTGTTTATGACACTCTCTATCTATCCATTTGTCATAAAAGAAATAAATACAGGACGATAATTTCTTATAGATAATACTTCTAAACCCATAAGATTAACAATACATAAACGCATCGACCTTTCTAATCTGCTGTCAAATAAGTAACTTTGCAACTTTTGGTAAATTTATGGCACAAACAGAAGACAGTATTGAAGTTTACGGAGCAAGAGCACATAATCTTAAAAATATTGATGTTATTATTCCAAGAGAAAAACTTGTCGTAATAACTGGTCTTTCTGGAAGTGGTAAAAGTTCATTGGCATTTGATACTATTTATGCTGAAGGTCAACGACGATATATCG
>CAKZKZ010000957.1 GCA_937124495.1 uncultured Dokdonia sp.
TGACAAAGTTGGATGGTACTGCCAAAGGAGGCGTTGTGATTGGTATTTCTGACCAATTTCAAATTCCTGTAAAATATATTGGTGTAGGAGAAGGCATAGAAGATCTACAAGTATTTAATAAAATAGAGTTTGTAGATTCTTTCTTTAAGTAAGAGCTACATTTAGATACCATAAAAAAGGCTTTACAGATTTGTAAAGCCTTTTTTATGCTGTGTTCTTTCGATTTTCTAAATCAGAAATGAATTAATAAGACATAATGCGAGGTAAAACGTATCTTTGCACCCCGAATAAAACATAGGTATGAGAACGAAAACCCTCAAAAAAAATAAGATTAATGTAGTTACTCTTGGATGTTCTAAGAACGTGTACGACAGTGAAGTATTGATGGGACAATTAAAAGCCAATGGCAAAGAAGTCGCTCATGAGGAAGAAGGGAATATTGTGGTGATCAATACTTGTGGCTTTATTGATAATGCCAAAGAGGAATCTGTAAACACAATTCTTGAGTATGTAAAGCAAAAAGAAGAAGGAGATGTAGATAAGGTGTTTGTAACAGGTTGTTTGTCTGAACGTTATAAACCAGATTTACAAAAAGAGATTCCAGATGTAGATCAGTATTTTGGTACAACAGAATTACCGGGACTCTTAAAGGCATTGGGAGCCGATTATAAGCATGAATTGATAGGAGAGCGTCTTACTACGACGCCTAAGAATTATGCGTATCTTAAAATAGCAGAAGGTTGTGATCGCCCATGTTCGTTTTGTGCCATCCCTTTAATGCGTGGAAAACATAAATCAAAACCGATAGAACATCTTGTGACAGAAGCTGAGAAATTGGCAGCTAATGGTGTTTCTGAGCTCATTCTTATTGCACAAGACCTTACGTATTATGGATTAGATCTCTATAAAAAACGAAATCTAGCTGAGCTGCTAGAAGCACTTGTGAAAGTAGAAGGTGTGGAGTGGATTCGTTTGCATTATGCGTTTCCTACAGGATTTCCAATGGAAGTCTTAGAAGTGATGCATCGCGAACCTAAAGTGTGTAATTATATAGATATTCCGTTACAGCATATTTCGGATTCGATTTTGAAGTCTATGCGACGTGGGACGACCATGGCAAAGACAAATGCATTGTTAGACCGCTTTCGCGAAAGCGTACCCAACATGACGATCCGTACCACATTGATCGTAGGATATCCTGGAGAAACCGAAGAGGATTTTCAAACGCTGAAACAATGGGTGAAAGACCAGCGTTTTGAGCGTTTAGGATGCTTTACGTATTCGCATGAAGAAAATACACATGCTTTCAAACTGGAAGATGATGTGCCAGAAGAAGTGAAAATGGACCGTGCTAATCAAATCATGGAAATTCAATCTCAAATTTCTTGGGAGTTGAATCAGCAAAAAATAGGACAAGAATTCAAAATTGTAGTGGATCGTAAAGAAGGTAATTATTTTATAGGTCGTACAGAATTTGATAGCCCAGATGTAGATAATGAAGTTTTGATAGACGCCACAAAGTATTACCTAAAGATGGGTGGTTATACAACGGTAAGAGTCACACAAGCAGAAGATTTTGATTTGTATGCAGAGCCTCTTGAGATACTAGAAAGACCGAAACCTATGCATGCAAAATCTAAATCTTAACGATTAAATTATGATGCGTGAAATGAGATACGTTATTCTATTACTAGTTTTTTTAGCTATACCTTTTTCGTGCAAACAAAAAGGAGAAACTCCTAAAGTTGAAGAGATACAAGAAATTGGATCAGGATTACTACTTGAAAATATAAAAAACCCAAGTAAAGGAAAAGCACATTTGCCAAGATTGGTAGCTCAAAATGGGGCTTTGCACATGACATGGGTAGAAGAAGAAGATTCGCATGCCATCCTTAAGTATGCAAGGTGTAAAGAGCAAGTATGGTCTACTCCCAAAACCATTACTTCGGGAACAGATTGGTTTGTAAACTGGGCAGATTTTCCAGCACTTGCCGTTAATGGAGAAACGATATTGACTAATATTCTACAGAAGTCAGCAAAGGGAACGTATGATTATGATATCAAATTAAACCTCCTTTCTGGAGATGCTATTATAAAATCTAATTTTTTATTGAATACCGATGGTATTGCTGCAGAACATGGTTTTGTTTCTATGCGCCCGTACGATGATGGATTTTATGTGACGTGGTTAGATGGTCGAGAGACAAAGCATGAAAAGAAAGAAGACAATCAGATGACATTACGAGCAGCGATTGTAGATCTAGATGGAACGATTAAAGAAGATACTGTTATAGATACAAGAGTGTGTGATTGTTGTAATACAGCCATTGCTATTACTTATGAGGGCCCAGTTGTTGTATATCGTGACCGCTCTGATACAGAGGAAGAAATACGTGATACGTATATCACACGATGGGTAGACGGAGCGTGGACAACACCTAAAGCAGTATATAATGATCAGTGGCAATTGAATGGGTGCCCAGTAAATGGTCCAGCAATAGATACACAAGAACAAGATGTAGTCGTGACTTGGTTTACAGCTTCTGATGATGATCCTAGAGTCTTAGTTACATTTTCTAAAGATAATGGAGCAACGTTTGGAACTCCCGTTCGAGTAGATGCGGGTCAAGCAATTGGGCGTGTAGATACTACTTTCTTAAAAGACGGAAGCGCTTTGGTGAGTTGGTTAGAGCCTAAGGGTGATTCCGTATTATTACAAGCGGTCCGTGTCTATCAAGATGGGCATAAAGATGCACCAGTGACAATTACGACCACTTCAGCGGCACGTGCGAGTGGTTTTCCTCAATTAGAAATTATAGATAATACAGTCTATGTTGCTTGGACAGATCTTCAAGGTGATCAATCTACCATAGAAGTGGTTTCTTTTGAATTATAGATGTTTACTTTCGCGTAAGCGTATAATGATGAATTTATTATAACAAAAAAAGGTATTGAGAACGTATGCCTCAATACCTCTTTATAGATATTAATGATGCTTGAGTGGTGTCATTTCTATAGGAATTTTCCATGCATCAACATCAGTAATTAATTTATTTAAAACAGCGAAGCCTTTCTCAGCTTTAAACTCACTTGTTGTGTTTGGTGTTTTAAAAATCTTATGAATCTCTTCATAGACTTTTTCATTATCAATTACGTGTTTATAATACTGTATTCCATGTTGATTTGCAAGGAGTGATAGAAATTCAAAGAGATATACTAGATATGGTTCTATGTTTTCATCACCAGTAACACCTGCTATATTTTCTATTTTATTTAAAAATCCTCTAACTGAATTTCTCTCCACTGACCATAATGCTTCATTTTTAGTTTTAATGAGGTCATAAGCAGCAACAACTGCAGGGCAATAAAACTGAGCTTTGCTATTAAAACTTCCTAAGGGTAGTGTTGTTGTAAATACTTTTTCATTGCTCCAACGTACATAAACCATTGGTGATTTATTTTCTGATTGCTCAGTTTCGTCTGAATTTTCTTGAGTAGT
>CAKZKZ010000958.1 GCA_937124495.1 uncultured Dokdonia sp.
GGTGCAACCCAGAAGCCCCAGCCCATTCTTTTTTAGGCTGCATAAAAGGTGCAAGAAAGCTCTCTCTCGATATTAATGCTCCTGACACAAGCGAAATGGAAGAGATTATTAATAACAAAGAATTGACTACTGTTGCCAAAAGCATTATTGGCGCTTTTTGTAAAAAGTTGATTTCAACCCCAGAACTTTTCGCTCACAAAATCTATGCTAGTGATGACATAGAACAACTGATAGAAGCAAACCTGTTGATCTCAAAGTTCATTACAGCATCCAAGATAAAGCAGGCAAGAGTTAGGGCCAACGGCATTAAAGAAAGAGTAGATCAGTATTTTAAAAAATTAATGGCTACTGATGAAGGTTATTTGATTGGTAAGAGATTAAAGGTTAGCACGTTACTTAAGCAGAAAAATAATCCACAAGAACAAGAACCTAACTCACCAAAACTTATTCCTGTCACTCAAGATGAACGAGCAGAATTAAATAGTGATACTAATTTTAACCGACTATACGTAGAAAAACCTCAATTAAAACATAAAATAACAAGCGATACCTCCCTAAGAATGAGAGAGAAGTTAGACAAAATACATGGAACAAATTTCGGCTAAGCCGAGAGAAATAATAATAAGGTAAAACCATGAAAGAACTAGAAAAGTTGAAAGCACTAAATAATACGATTAAACATTTATTACCAGAGCCATTTGATATCCAGCTTGAACAATTACTAAACAAAAAGGTTAACAGTTGCTGGGAAGGTAATGTAAAAGGATTTTGGTTAAAAATCCCCATTGATGAACAGAACCAATTTAACCGCTCAATTACAAGAGCAAAAATAGAGATTAGCTTTCTTAAACCTATAGAAGATTCTCAAATAAAATTCGAGATCACTAAAGGTTATAAGGATTACTTATCAGATGAAGAGAATGATATTAATGATATTGTCATGGCTCTTCACAATAAAAATTTGGTAGCAAGTAATTCAAAACATTTGATCAATACTATTTTATTTACACTCAACATTAATGTTTTAGATGAAGATTTTTTAGCTAGACAAATTTATTTAAAGCAAGAACAAGGTTTAAGTAGAACATTGCGAAAAATACAAAATCAGCAAGTTGAAGAAAGAGGATTAGAATTTCTTTTATCGATTGCAGATAAAGTATCTAATTTAGATGAAACAGAATTAAGAGAAATATATGAAAACAAAGAGAAGTTTTTCCAAGAATTTCGTGACTCTGAGGATTTTGTTCTCAACACTAAAAAATTAAAAGCTGCTGAACAAGCTTACTTGAACACATAAAAAAGCACTGTAGCATTAGAATTACTTGCAATATAGGCATGTGACTGGTCATAACTCGTGAGATTTTTTCCATCAATAGAGCTTTTATAGCTCTAACTTGTAGAGTTACTAATATCTAAATATTTCGAAATTTCAGTCACATTATCTAGGATTCAGTCTGGAATCTTAATGATCACTTATAGCCAATTATGACATAGGCTTTTGAGTTATTGAGGGTAACTCAGAGCTAAAGCGGTCATTGTAGTGGTCAACTAATTTTCTCACTTATGGACATCACTGCCGTTGGTTTTATTATCTTTTGATGTTAACTTGGGAGCGCTGCGTTATATAACTAAATTTTATCAAAAAAATAAAGCGCATGAAAAACAAAAATAATCATGAGGTCGCGGTTGATGGAAATTCTACTATCAAAAGAGTAGCGGTTAATTGAATGGTAAATTCACACCTTAAAAAACGATAATAAGATCAAGGGAAGATATAAGTAATGAAAAAAGTAAAAGCATTACTAACAAGTATGGCTCTATTCTTGTGTTTGATAACCTTAAATGGAAATGCCTCTGGTTATGATGAGTATTTTACCTGTGTAAAGATTGCGGAAGCCCTATATGGAAAAAACTCTAACGGAAATTCGATACCCAATAAATCTGAAAACAAACAAAGTATCAGGTGTAGCATACAAGCAATTCGAAAAATTGAGGAAAAGCACTATTTGACTTACATGCAAGCCATATTTAATTTAAAAGATGGCTCGTATAAAGTGGAAGATAGCAAAGAAGATATTATAACTAATGAGGGTTTGCCAAACAGAGACTTTAACCATTGGGCAACTGACAAAATAAAAAATCAAGAGTCTTGGGATAAGAATTTAGCAAAAATAAAAATTCCACCAATAAAAAAACATAAAGTGACCATTAACAACATTGTTAACGAAAAACTTAAATTATGTAAGGTTGTTGGTGATAAAGAAGATAAAAAAACTGCAAATAGATTAATGAAAATTAATGAAGCTAAAGCTGTTGGTAACATGATTTACTGCCTCTATAAATTTGATAAATCAGGATTTTTAAAATATGCAGAAGCTGAGATATTTCCCAATGATGGAACGTACAATTTTAGATGGCTTAGATAGGACTATTGCAATACAAAGGTCTTTTTTTGGAGATAGAAGCAAAATTTGGATTAATGATCAGGAGTGTTAATGAACGTAATTAGTTTGATGATTAATTGGGTAATTGAACTTTTACGCAATGTAGATGACAAAATAAGTGGAAAGGATAATGCTACTGAGAGAGTATACCTAAGTGACTCTAATGAACATCTGGTATCTGAGTCAATAGAAAAAGAGTCTGTGATCAATCTGCCAATTAAAGTTATTGAAATCCAACAGAGTGAACCTGTACCTTCCTGTGTACTAAAAGAAACAGTAAAACATGAAGCAATCATAAGTAGTAAATTTTCTGTCCAAGCTAAAATAAAAAATTATCTAATTCTACATAATGTTGAAGTCTCTGATGGTGTTATTGAAAGTTTATATCGCGAATTAGGCAAACTGCCAGAAATTGAAATTAACAGCGAACTCAATGACGCGATAATTAGGTACAAAGAGTATGGGGTATTTACCCTTGATGAAATCCCGTATATAAAATCAATCATAGATAAAAGCGGTGAGATGATTAGGTTTGAGAGATTAACTCTCCGTGATGAAGAACAAAGTAATCATCATGCAGTAAAAGAAGCTATTTATAAGCAATTTGAATGCGAAGATATCACATGTACTGATTTTAGGGTAAATAGCATGGCTAAAGATTATGTTGGCGGCAATAAGCAATCGTTGTGCAGAATGATAAATCAACACAGAACATGGCAATTTAATGATTATAAGAAAACTATTACCCCGAAAGTAAAAAATACCACAGCAGGTGTTCAGGATGATTTTGAATACTCTAGTGATTATGAATATTCTAGTGATAGTTATAGTTATACAGAAAATGATCCTGGCGGTGGAATAGGTGATGATATGGAC
>CAKZKZ010000959.1 GCA_937124495.1 uncultured Dokdonia sp.
TAGAGAGAGATCCAAGGGGTAGGGTAGTAACTGTGGCGTATGTCGGACTAGTAAGACCAAATACTTTTAAAATCACTGCTGCGACTGATGCAGCGCAAGTACAATGGTTTACGATAGAAGAACTTCCAGAACTTTCTTTTGATCATCAAAAAATATTAAATATTGCGATTGCCAGATTGCAATCTAAAATCACCTATGAACCAATAGGTTTTGAATTGCTTGATACAAAGTTTCCCTTTTCAGATCTTGAAAAATTATATAGTACACTCTTAGGAAGGTCCATTGATAGACGTAACTTCAGAAAGAAATTTTTAAGTCTTAATGTCTTAGATGAATTAAACGAAAAAACTTCTAAAGGATCTGGCAGACCTGCCAACTTATTCCAATTTAACCAAAAAAGATACTTCCAATTGAAAAAGGAAGGTATTATTTTCGAGATTTAATCATTGATATTTAACAGCTTACAGTATTTGTGTTTAAATAACGCAAATTATATTTGTGAGAAATTTTGATTTATTTTATGTTTATGTCATTATTACGCAAATACAAGTTTTATCTATTGAGCTAATAGCTATAAAGAAATAGGGGATGTGTATGTGATTTAGTATGATGTGATTAAAATCTACCTCTAATAAGGGGAGAAGAAAATGGTAGAACAAATGAAATATACAATAGACACTCTAAAAAACACCTATGAAGCGCAAAAAGGAGCAATAAAATATCTCTTTTTTTGGGGACATACACCTTCTAAAAATGGAAATATAACAAAGAGTTGTTTTAGTCAGTGGTGGGAATTAGATTTTAAAGTAGCAGATATCACTTATAAAACAGCAGAACATTGGATGATGGCAGAAAAAGCACGTTTATTTAATGATACAATCATTTTCGAGAAGATAATAAAAACATCACATCCTAATCAAGCTAAAAAATTAGGTCGTAAGGTATCTCATTTTGATCCGGAAATTTGGGATGCTCATAAGTATGAAATTGTAAAAGAGGGTAATTATCATAAGTTTTCACAACATGAAAACCTGAAAGAGTTTTTAGTCAATACAGGAGATAGAATATTGGTAGAAGCAAGCCCGTTTGATACTATTTGGGGAATTGGTATAGATCAAAATAAACCTGATATCCAAGATCCACATACATGGAAAGGAGAAAATCTTTTAGGATTTGCACTCATGGAAGTGAGAGATCGATTAATAGAAGAAAATATCTAATTATAGGTAGCATAAGTACGCTTTCGCGAAAGCGTATACTTAAAAACACGAATACGTGTTACAAATGAAACAAAAATGAATACAAAACATATAAGTAAGTTTCTAAGTCTTGTACTTAGACATAACCCCGATAAGATTGGGATTACACTCGATGAGCAAGGATGGACAGATGTCGATATACTGCTCCAAAAAATAAATGCACAGGGTAAAAAAGTAACGATGGATCGTTTAAAAGAAGTGGTGGCTACCAATGATAAAAAACGATTTGCTTTTAATGAAGATGAAACTAGAATAAGAGCGAGTCAAGGACATTCTATTAAAATAGATTTGAACTATGAGCCTATCACGCCTCCAGAATTTTTATATCATGGTACTGTACCAAAATTTATAAGAGACATTCAGAAGCAAGGGTTACGTAAAATGAGTAGACATCATGTACATTTAAGCGAAGATAGAATTACAGCCATGCGTGTAGGAGCAAGACGAGGAGTGCCAACTATTTTAGTGGTACGATCAGGAGTGATGCATCAAAATGGACATGAATTTTATCAATCAGAAAATAATGTTTGGTTAACAGAGACAGTACCTTCTGAATATATAGATTTTAAAGAGTAAAAAAATATGAGAACACTAGTAATAGGAGATATACACGGAGGATGTAAAGCATTACTTCAAGTGTTAGATAAGGCAAAAGTAACGCCTCAAGATACTCTTATATTTTTGGGAGACTATGTAGATGGATGGAGTGAATCTGCACAAACCGTAGAAAAATTATTAGCATTAGCTACCACAAATACTTGCATATTCATACGAGGAAATCATGATTTATGGTGTGGATTGTGGTTAAATAAAGGGGCAACAAATCCTGTTTGGCTAGCGCATGGAGGTAAAGAAACGATGGAGAGTTATGTTGAAACGGGTTTATTGACAGATAATCGTCATCGAGCGTTTTTTAACGAATTGCAGGATTATTATATAGATTCAGAAAACAGATTATTTCTTCATGCAGGATTTACCTCTATGCATGGTGTGGGAAGAGAAGAGTATGTGTCTAATTATTATTTTGACAGAACCTTGTGGGAAGCAGCGATGCTAGCGGAAAAGATAAGCCCTGAAATTCTAGAGAAGAACCCGCCCCAGCGTTTTGTGCATTATAAAGAGATCTTTATTGGTCATACACCAACAACGAACTATCAAGAAACAACCCCTATGACGGCGTACAAAGTATGCAATGTAGATACCGGTGCTGCTTTTAAAGGAAAATTAACGATCATGGATATAGATTCAAAAGAATTTTGGCAAAGCGATACGCTGCCATCACTATATCCAGATGAGAAAGGAAGGAATTAAGTAATTAGATAGGTGTTATTTTAAGATCTATGTAATTATTAAAAGAGTAAAAAAATGCAAAAATCATTACGAAAAATAACAGCAAAAGAAACTTTAGCGATTACCGAACAAGGTTTTTATATAAATACAAATAAAGAAAGCGTCGATATAAAAGCAGTACAGCAAAATACTGTATCTAATACCATATTTCACAGATCAGAAGATCTTGATAACATGTTACATACGATTGTATTAGAAGCTACTTATAATACCATATTTGAAGTGGTAGAAGAAACCACTATTCAAGGTATTTTAAGAAATGCCTCAGAAGGTTATACAAACCCTATGTGTTTGAATTTTGCTTCTGCAAAAAATCCAGGTGGTGGCTTTTTTAATGGTGCACAAGCACAGGAAGAGAGTATTGCAAGGTCATCAGGGTTATATCCTTGTCAACTATCTGCGATTGCTTTTTATGAAACACATAGAGCCATGAAGTCCTGTATGTATACCGATGGGATGATTTATAGTCCTGAAGTACCTATTTTAAGAAAAGACAGTGGAGAACTATTAGACACACCAGTTTTATGTTCTATCATCACTTCTGCTGCTGTAAATACTGGGGTTGTCAAAAGGTTTGAAATAGAACGAGTAGATGAAATTGAAGGGATCATGAGAAAAAGGATTGATAAGCTTTTAGGTCTATCGGCTTTGAATAATCATAAAACATTGATTCTAGGTGCCTGGGGGTGTGGTGTATTTCAAAATGACCCTC
>CAKZKZ010000960.1 GCA_937124495.1 uncultured Dokdonia sp.
AAGCAAAAAATGTTCATTATGAATGATTTCCTAACTTTGCCCTACCTCATTTCACTTCACAAAACACAAAACATGAAAAATTTCCTAATTTTCCTTTTTATTATAAACTACACCAATGCGCTACAAGCACAGACCAAAATATGGGGTGCAGGAGCAACAAATGGAGCAGCCGAAGGCGAATTTCAAAATGCATTTGTAGACACAACCGCTGTTGGCAGTTATGCTTTAAATACTTGGACTGCCTTATCTGTGTATGATACGGACACGATCTTTCCTGGCAATGCCTATTGGACGAGAAGTACTTTGGGCTATTCTCAAGGAGCTTACTGGGATGGAACAACACCAATTTCTTCGCCTTCTCAAAGTAATGGAACGGCTATTTTTGATTCTGATTATTTGGATAATGGAAGTGCCATCGCTGCCTTTGGAACGGGAACTTCTCCCAATGCGCACAAAGGGGAATTAATCTCCCCAAGAATTGATTTAAGCGGCTATACCGATAGTAGTTTGATGGTTCAATTCTTTTCGTTTTATAGAGATTATGAAATAGATGAATTGAGCCTTTCTTTGTCTTTGGACGATGGACAAACATGGACCACTGCGATTGATTCTAGAAACTTGCAGGGAGAGTTGGATCAAAACTTTGTAAGAGCCTATTTTCCCAATTTCACAACAGGAGTAAGCAATTTGAACAACTGTCGCTTAAAATTCACCTTTGAAGGAGATTACTATTTTGCTATGCTAGACGATGTTTCTATTGAAGTCGCTCCAGAGTATGATTTGGCGATAGCTAGAGCCAATCCAAATAGCCCTTTGTTAGAAGAACGAGGCGACTATATCAAGATAGGCAACAATCGTTATTTGGCTTGTATCAACCTATTGGCTTATGATATACAACAATGGTACTTTGGTTTAAGAGCAGTGAATCATGGGGCTAAAAATTTGCTACCAAGCGATTCTGCTAGAATACGTCTGCAAATTGATTTTAAGGATAATCTTTCAGGAGTAGTGACGACGAACATTTACAACGACACTATTTTTTTAGCAGATACATTATTTTCAGCGCCCGTCACATTGATTTCCACAAATTTCTGAGCGCCTTCGCCGTCACGCACAATCTGATGCGCCAGGTCAATCATTAGATCCGCTAACTTTTCTTTAAAGTCGTCTAAAATTGGGTCGCTTACATCGCTAATCGGATTTTCGCTACCCGTCGCAAAAGCTAAAACTGTATCAGATGTCGACGTATCACTATCTACGGTAATCGCGTTGAAGGATTGATCCGTTGCAGATTTAAGTAACGACTGAAGGACATGCTGTTCAATCGACGCATCGGTAAATATAAACGCCAGCATGGTCGCCATATCCGGCGCGATCAGCCCTGATCCTGTTGCAAAACCATGCAGGACAACGTCACTATCGCCAACACGCGCAACCCGCGATGCCCCTTTCGCAAAAGTATCCGTTGTAAGTATTGCATCTGCCGCATTCTTCCAATTATCCGGAGACAACTTTGCAGCAGCCTGCTCAACATGTTGGTTAATCAGGTTTTCATCGAGCAATTCACCAATTGTAATTCTGCTTGCGGCGTGACCAAATAGCTGAGCACGTTTTGATTTTGGAAAATAATCAGCATAACAAAATGTACCGCGTTCAATAGCATTTAGAATTTCGCCTCGTAATCGGCTGGCATACTTTAAG
>CAKZKZ010000961.1 GCA_937124495.1 uncultured Dokdonia sp.
GTGAACATAACTACTATTTAGATCTGTAAATAATAATTAATTATTTCAAATAATTCAACTTCATCAAATCAATTATTTTGAAACCATGTATAATTTTGATTGATAGTAAAATCATTGTTTTCAATTTGAAATACAGGTTCAACTCAAAAATATATACAACACGCAAGTCTGTGACATCAATCAATAATTTCTCACTTATTATTAATGATAATTGGATATTTTGAGTTGTATCATTTATTTTTGAAACTTAAGATAAGTTCAATGAATTTATTTTCATAGTCATTAATAGAGTCTTTATTATGTTCAAATCATCAAGTAGCTATTTTGATATATTTTAAATAAATATCTTTTATATTATTTAAATTTCCTTGTAAATAATATTCTATAAATTTAATTCTAAGAAAAATATCCAGTCTATTTGATAAATTTAAATTACTTAATTTCATATAATAATTGTTAATGTTTTCTTTTTAATTTTTGAATCTGAGATAGAAAATCTGTAAAAGTATTCTTATTTATTATTACAAATATAATACTCCAGAATATAAATATTCATCACAAGATTATAAATAATTGTAATCTTTCAAAGTTTTCTAAGTGATGCATTAATGTTTGTTGGAATAAAGTTGCAATCAATCATAAAAATATGATATTAAAAGCCGAAGAAATTATTAAATCACTTTGAGTAAATAATTAACGAATTTACCCATATCACTAGCGTCTATTCTTCCTAAAACTACTATAAGAATATCAATGTCAGCAACCTTTGGCAGTATTCTAGCTATTTTATCTACATCAGTTATTTTTTCTAAAACAGCAAGTAGTTTATTTGGCGTAAACCCTCTTGTAACATCTACTAAAGCTACAAAATCATCCAATTTACTACCCAGAGCTTCTAAGGCGGTAATGGCTTTTTCGATGTCTCCTACACTTTCAAGGAAGTCAAGCAACTTATTAAGTTCAGATGTTCGATCTAGAATAGTTACTAATTTATTCATCTCAGTAACACCATCAAAAATTCGTAATACCCTGTTTAAATCATCTGCATTATTCAATACTTTTATGAGCTTATTTACTTCGGTGACCTCATCTAGAATACGTAAGGCTTTCTGTAACTCGGTAGCATCTTCAAGAACTTTAAATAACCCTTTCAAATCAGTTACATCAGTGACCAGCTTGACAAAAGTGCTAACATCCATTCCTTCTCTGCCCATTAAGGCAATAAATCGCGGAATATCATCAATACTTTTGGTAAGCGCTATAACCATTTTATTAAGATCTGGCGCGTCTTCTAATACTCTGAGTACCGCTGCAAATTCATCTCCAGATTTTGCCAATACCTGTAACAATTTTGTGAGCTCAGCAGTTTCAGATAACATTCTTACTAAAGCATTCCCTTTTCCAAGTGCAATTGCTCGCTCCATAAAGGTTAAAATTTGTCCTATATCATCTGCATTTTTAAGTAATAAGAATAGACCATCTAAATCATCTACTGCACCTAGTACTCTTATTAGTCTATTGATATCATCAGCTTTATCCAACATCCGTATCATATCATCTATAAACCCTGTACGGAATAAAATGCGAAGTAGTGTTGCTAAATCCTGTACTGTATCAATAATTCTAATTAATGCTTTAAGGTCTTTAGCTCTAAGTACAAGACGTAAGAATATAGCAAACCTAGGAATGCGAGAAACAATAGCTACAAGTCTCGAAATTCTAGGAATCCATCCCATCAAACGAGCATAAACTCCTGTTCCAATAAGTGCAAAAGCTAATTCAAAGAGCCCTCTTCCTAATAATCTACCTCGCTCATATGGAGTTAAACCTTGTGTCACTATTGCGGCAATCAAGAAGTATAGAAAGGCTATCACTCCAACAATCAATCCTATAATCAAGAGTACTTTTCCTATTAGTGCTAAAGTGACTGTTGTGAAAACGACTAGAAGTACAATAATTATTACTATAATAAGAATAATGATCCAGAAAAGCAGCGTTCCCATTGCTTCCCATAACGCGCTAAGTAATCCTGTAAACCCATCCCAAAAGCCTTGAAATACTCCGCGTACAAAAGACCAAAAATCATCCCCTTTATTAAATTCGCTATCTAAATTATCTTCAAAACGATCTAGGATTTCTTCTTGTTGTTGGATACCTTCAGATACTCGTTCTCGCATATCTCTTACATCCTCGTCTAACTGATGATCCCATCTAGTTTCTTCCTCATTCACTTGATCTTGTAATCCGGTATCTAATTCATCACCCACAGAACGAGCACCCATTTCAGAATTGCGAGCAACTTCATCGATAGCATTAACAGTATCTGTTTGAACTTGAGTTGCAGCCGTATTGTAATCGGTTCCTATTTGTGTAAACGTAGGAATAACGCGGTTTTGTGTATTGACTAATTCTGTTATAAATGCTGTTACTCCAGTAGTTAATCTTGTATTAGATTCTGTCACAAAAGTAGTAACGTCATTTTCTTGATCAGTAATAGCTTGTTCTAAATCTTGCTGAGCTTCGGTAACCTCATCTCTATGCCAGTAAATTTTACCAATTTCTTTTGAAAACTTATCTATATCTGCTAGTGAATTTCTTTCATCTTCACGTAGTTTTGCTTTTACGTGTATTTCTACATCATAAAGCTCTTCAGTAATTCTTTCTGGTAAGCCACTTAAAGAAGTTATTTGCTGGGTAATACCCGTATTTACCTCTGTTTTTAAATTATTAGTTTCTGTTCGTAATCCATCCACTGCCTCCACACCAGAATCACGTAATGCAGTAATCGTTTCATCTCTATTTTCAATAACTTTACTTCTCGCTTCATTTTTACTTTCTGTAAATTTTCTTGCAATACTAGCAGAATCGTCTCTATAGTTTTTTGCTAAATCTCGTGCATGTTCAGTTACCGAATCAGAAATAGCTCTTCCAGATTCTCTAATTTTTGCTACAGTATCTGCTTTACTATCCCATGCAGATTCTGTTACTTTATCTGCATTATCATTATTTCTATATTGACTTGATTTTCTACGGATAACTGTATCTACTCCACGTACTTTTTCATTAGTAGAATTGTTAGCTATGTTTGCCTGTTCATTTCCTCCTGTAATTACGGCTTGTGCTTTTGATTCTCCTTTATCTTTTATTAATTTTTGCTTTTCTGTAGTAATTGTATTAATACGTTTTAATTCTGTTTCAGCAGTTTTACGAGCGTTCTCAATTTCGGTATTTCGCTTAGTATTAATCGCTGTTTCTACAGTTCTAAAAGTTCTATCAATGCTACCAATGACACTAGTTTTGGTTTCTCGTAATCTTCGAATTTCAGCATTTACTTGGTTAATTGCACGTTCACGTTCAACTCTAATAAATGTATCGATAGCAGTATTTTTTTCTCTATAAAAACTTTCAACAGCTTGCTTTCTTTGAGCAACAAAAGCAGTGAATGCTTCAAAGGTTGGGAATGCTACAGGTCCGCCTGCAGCTCCACCATCACTTTGCCCTCCTTGTTGTTGTGTGCCACCAGCTACTCCTTGTTGATTTCCTTGTTGTGGATTGCTATTGTTGTTTGGAGCGTTTGTATTGTTTCCATTTGTATTATCTCCATTTACATTTTGATTACTTTGATTAGAGTTGTTAGATTGGCTATCATTAGTATTAGGTTGTTGTTGATTATTTCCTGTACTTGGGTTATTAGGGTTTTGATTATTTTGTTGATTGGACTGATTATTATTGTTGTTATTTCCTTGATTTTGTCCGTTACCAGTATTTTGATTGTTGTTTTGGTTATTGTTTTGATTTCCTTGTTGCTGATCGTTATTTTGGTTTTGTTGCTTGCCTTGTTGATTGTTCTGTTGTCCATTTTGATCGCCATCGCCATCGCCTCCATCTTGTTTTTGAATTTGAGGGGCAGATGGATTAGATTGAATTTTTGCTTGGGTAGTTTCGGTAGAAGAAGCCCCTTGTTGTACCGTATGTGTTAATTCATGTGCTAGTAGATGTTTCCCAGAATTGCTTTCAGGACTATATTTGCCTTCATTAAAATAAATGTCATTTCCACTCGTAAATGCTTGTGCTCCTAATTGCTGATTCATTTGTACAGCATTACTGTCATTATGAATCCGAACATCATTAAAATCTGCTCCAAATCCAGATTCCATTTCACCTTTTGTATGGGTGTCTAATGGACTTCCTCCTCCTCTTGAATTATTTAAATTATTTTCTACAGATGAAGTGTTTCCATCGTCTCCCGTCGTTTGCTTTTGTAGTGTTTGAACTTCTTCTTCCTCCTTTTCTTGTACTTCCTCGTCCTCCATACGTTGAACGTCTTCGGCAGCCATTTTTTGTATGGTGGGAAGGGTAGGAGTAATATCAGAAGATTCTTTAGCCTGTATAGTATCTTCAGGCATTTGTTGAACAGATTCCTCACCTGTCATCATTTGGAGTTCTTCTCCTCCCTGATCTGATTCTTCCTGTTGTTGGATTTCTTCTTCCTCGGCTTTTTGAATATTGTTATTTTCTTTCAATTGTACACCAGGGGTAATAGGATCTACAACAGGTTGTTGTTGAATCTCTATTTCTTGTGTGTCTTGTTTTTGGACATCTTCTTCCGATTGTTTTTGAATCGTGGGCGTTGCAGGAAAGAAAGGTGCTGAAGATTCGTTACTTTTTGCTACAATCTGATCGGCAGCTTTATCTGCTTCTACTTCATATTTGTCTCCAGGTTTTCCTACATCAAGTTTTGGCTGAATAAAAGAAGTACTTGATCCAGAGTTAAATAAACTTGGATTTCGAGATGTAGTACTATTTTTATGTGCAGCAGAGAACATGGTTCTATTCTTATAAAGAGTTATATTATTTTAACTATTGATTACTAAAAAAAAGAGGGGCACTTGCTTTGTAAAATTCAAAACCAGTTATTTTTTCTTTTTCTAAAACATTTTTCAGTGATTCTGAAAAATAAAAGAAGCTATTAGAACGAGTAACAACAGGGTATATATCAGGAGCTTTATCAAATACAATTTCTTTTTCTTTAATATCTGCTGTTTTATATAATGCTGGAGCAGATTCACTTTTTTCTTTTAATACGAGTAAATCGTTATAATTAAAAATGGGGACCTCATTAGATGTATCAAAGCGTTCTACAAATGTTGAATTTTTATAATTTATTTTAACATTGTTTTTTGCTATGAGCAGAAAATAAAAATCGTAAGAAGTTTCATCATGAATTACTTTTAATGGATAGTATTTGTGAGATGGAAGTAAAAAAGAAGATAATAATTCTTTACATCTAGATGATACAAAAAAACCAAAACTTTGATTGATTTCAATAGATCTCATAAAATCATCAGGACTAATGGCATCCTTATCTAAATAGAAGTCATAGAACTTTATATTATCATTTGGAATCTTTTGATCTGCAGTATAATTGTTGTTGTTATTTGGGAAAAATAGCTTATTGTCAATATATTCTTTTGACCCAAATTCATTTTTCATTTTTGAAAACAATTTATCCTTCGATGGATTTTTATAAAATGTTGAATCTGGTAATTTGGACTCAGAGGTGCAAAATCCAAATTCATAATATTTTAATGGTTTCATATTATAAGTTTTTTATTATAGCGTCATAAAAATCGTCAATATTGTGTATTCCTGATTCTTTATATTTCCCTTTTACTTTAAATAATTGGTCAATGAGCTGATCTGTACTTAAATCATCAATAGCGCTACCAAGTTTTTTATTCATCTCTTCTATAAATTGTGCAGGCTTTTGACCAGAAGCTCCTGGGAGAAGTTCTTCAGGATAATCACGTTTAAACCTTTCCAGTAATTCTCTTTGTCCTTCTGTATAATTGTATTGTTGGTAATTTCTAACAAGATCAATTAATTGTTGATCACTTAATGAACTAAATTTATCAAGACTTCCTTGATCGTGCTCAGTAATGAGTGCTTTTTCATACACAACTTCTTTTTCGGCATCTTCTCTTGGTTGTACAAATAGATACTTAAGTCGTACAAAAAATCCTCCAAAACTAAACAATCCTTGATCAGAAGTTGCGCGTCTTGTAAAGTAAACACTCAATGGAAACATAATTAGCGTGGACATCCAC
>CAKZKZ010000962.1 GCA_937124495.1 uncultured Dokdonia sp.
ACCAGGCTGATTGCCAACCACCTTCAGTAGTGATTTTTCTTAATGATGAACCATCTTTATTTATGATATAAACATTGCTCTTCTTCCCTCCCTTATTCCCTTTTGCTTGAAAAATAATTTGAGAGCCATCAGGAGACCACGACGGACCACCACTAGGAATTTTTGTCAATCGTTTTTGATTGGAACCATCGATATCCATCACATAAATTTCTCTATCACCATCTCTGTCAGATGAAAAAGCGATTTGTTGGCCGTCCGGTGAAACCTTTGGATGCCACTCATTAGCATTATTATTTGTTAACGGAATGATGTTTTGTCCATCAACATCAGCAATATGTATATCACTCTCTTTATTTTTGAATTCTGCGGAAAAGATTATTCTTCCATCTGGTGGGAAAAATGGACTCCCTCCTACTAATGATTTTATTTGCTTCTCTTCGCTACCATCGGAGTTCATAATCCAAATTTCATATTCCCAAATTCCTTCTGAATTTTTATACTCTCTTGCAAAGAGAATTTTCTTTCCATCTGCAGACCATGAAGGCGTACTATCCCATTTATTTTTTACATGTGTTAGCCTTCTTCTATTGGTGCCATCACGATTCATAGTATGAATAGACCATGTCTTTTTTTCATCATGATACGCATAAAAAGCAATGTATTTTCCGTCGGGCGACCAAGCTGGGTAGCCATGATCACCAGTGGTAAGCCTAACTTCAGAAGTGCCTTCAATATTGGTAAGACAAATTCCATTTGATCCATAGGCAATTGTATAGGAAGTTGATTTAGATATTTCACTATTCTGGCAATACGCATTAACAGATAGTAAAGTCAAAAAAATGGATGCGATTTTTATATATTTCATGTTTTTTATTTAGAAGTTCAAAAATTACTCTATCAACTTTATAGTAATGGGAGTGACAATTAGGCTATTTATTCGTGTTGATGCACTTGCTTTATATGGTTCACTTTTTTGGCCTTAGATTCTCAATAACCTGTGCATCTACCCAATACGTTTTTCCTACCCAGTTTGTACTTCCATCTTCTTTGATCTCCCAGTCTCCTCTTGAAAAGAAGAAATATTTTCCATCGTGTGTCACTCTTGGACTACTTTCATTTGATGATGTGTTTATAATATCTCCCAGATTAATTGCAGCTCCCCAAGAATCATCTTTCTGCCTGAAACTAATATAACAGTCGTTATCACCACGCCCCCCTTTTCTTTCAGCATCCCACATCAAATAGGATTCATCTGGAGCAATGTAGGGGTGGGCAATCCATCTTCCTGTGTTAATTTCCTTGCTCATTTTTACTGGATTTTCTCGTTTGCCATCTATGAGGCGTGAATAACGGATAGAGCCATATCCCCTGCCTTCTTTTTCATTAAAACCAAAATAATAAGTTCCTTTAGATGAAAGCGAGATCCCATGTGCCTGATCTTTTAAGAATTCCTCTTGATATTTAGGCTCCGACCAGCCAGTGTCGATTCGTTCCCTATATTCCTTTCCACCGTATATCATTTTGCCATCCTCAGAAAATTGTGGCCATTTTATATCGGTTTCAGATTCATTACCCCAATGACCATTTTCATATCGAATAACAAAAAATGTACGGTTTTTATATTTTCCATTTTTTCTTGTGAAATAGTATTCCTACATATCTGGCGAAAATGAACCACCTTCAAAAAGCCCTTCGGGAGAAACAATGTCAGGAGCGAATACTACAGGAATTATGCTTGGTGGTTTCTGTCCAAAATAACGATCTTCTAAGGCAAGAAAATCAGAATTACTAGCTTTTTGATTCTTAGTAACCATACAAGCATTTAAAAACAGCATAAATACAAGTGTCAAAATAATATATATATGTTTCATTAATTTTAATTCGTTTTCGCGGTTTTTTATATTGTAAAGGATGTTTTTTTTCCTCGTGTATTCAATGTAAATTTCACCAACTGCTCTATATAGTTATGAACTGCTCTGAGAAGCCATTTTATAATGGTTAGTTTGCATCAGTAAAACCAAATCAAAATGAAGTTGAGATCATTATTCTATTTTCTATTTATCTGCTTCATGCTACTTACGACTTCATGCTCTCAAAAAAATACTATTTTCAATAAATACACGAGCGTATTCAAAATAGGCGATCAACAAGAATGGGCTGGGAAAAACTGGAATGATCAGAGTTGGGAAAAACGCATAGCATTAGTGCCAGATGGTCAAGTCTTTTGGTCCAGAACTAAAATTGATGTTTTCGAAGAATCAGATTCATTAAATCCTTACGGTATTTATTTACACGTATACGGAGAATATGAAGTTTTTTGGGATGGAGTATTGATCGGAAAAAATGGAAACCCAGGGCAGGAAGCAGCGCTTGGTCCAGTAGGTAAAATGTGGACTACGTATAGAATACCTGTTCACCTTATGAAAAAAGGAACTCATGTATTGGCCATACGATCAAGTCTTTATTATTTTCCAGATCATTTAAGAATAGCTACATTGGAAATAGATCATTATGATGACTTATTAGCAAATCGTCTTATTGAAACTTCTTATATGCATCTCTTTGCAGGTGCTTTTCTTATTGCTTCTATCTATTTTTTCTTTCTCTTTTTAAGTAATAAAAAAGAGTATGCAACACTGATCTTTAGCATCAGTTGTTTTCTCTTTTTTGCTTTGATATTGACAGAGTTCATTAAGGCTTATGTGGCTATTCATTATAGTATGCATGTTATACGGTTACAGATCATAGGCGTTTTAATGGTCAGTATTTCATTTTTAATTCCTTTCTATTTTTCCATGCAATTTCCTTTCCCAAAACGAAAATTGTTGTTAATCATTTACTCAGGCCTATTAGTGTACATTTTCCAAGGAGAACATATTATTGAATTAACAAATAATGATATGGCGTTATGTATGTGGGTGTTTTCTGTTGGTATAGTCATGTTTGGGGTTTATAAAAAAAGAAAAGGTGCTCTTCTTGTACTCTTGACTCTTTTATTATCTGTACTTATAGGTGCAGTCACCCCTTTTAATAAAAGCTTATTTACAGGTTTTAGCCTTATCCTTCTTGGTATGTTCTATTTGGTTTCTCTTAGAATTAAAGAACAACGGTTGGCTTATGAAAACTCTTTAGTTCAATCTACACGCCTACGTCTGGAATTATTAAAAAAGAATATTCAACCTCATTTTCTAATGAATACACTAACTTCATTAATAGACTGGATAGAAGAAACCCCGAAGAGAGGTGTCATGTTTATTGAAGCTTTAGCTAAAGAGTTTGATCTCTTTAATCAAATTGAAAATCAAACATTAATCCCAATTTCACAAGAAATAGCGCTTTGTCGTAATCATCTTGAGATTATGGAGTATCGAAAAGAAATCAATTATTTCTGGCAAGAAGAAGGTATAGAAATTGAAGAAAAAATACCTCCAGGAATCTTTCATACACTTTTGGAAAACGGAATTACGCATAGTCTACCTCAAGAAGATAATAGTATTAGATTTAAATTGATTTTTGAATCAAATTCTAACTATAAATGTTATACGTTTTTAACATATGCTACTGTAATAAAGGGAACAAAAAATCATAAAGAAGATGGTACAGGGCTGAAATATGTCAAAGCTAGACTAACCGAAAGTTATAAAAAACAATGGGATTTTACATCTGAGCCAGTAAGTCATGGTTGGAAAAATACTATCAAAATATATTCTTAAGGAGATGAACATTTTAATCGTTGAAGACGAATCAAGAATCGCCAAAAGAATTGAACGAATGACTCGTGATATTCTTGGTGATACTTTACAATCATTAAAGCAAATTAATACACTCCACGAGGCATTACTATTTATTGAAAATAATTCATTAGACCTTGTTTTATTAGATTTAAATCTTAATGGTGACAATGGTTTTGATTTGCTAACTACCGCAGTTTCAGAATCGTTTCATACCATCATTATTTCTGCTAATAAAGATCAAGCTATTACAGCTTTTGAATATGGAGTACTAGATTTTGTGCCAAAACCTTTTAATAGAGAACGGTTGCATAAAGCTTTACATAAGGTCATTACAAAAGAAAAAACAAATACTAATGATATTAAATTTTTAGCTATAAAAAAAAGACAAAGGATACAACTCATACCCATTGAAGATGTACTTTATATTAAAGGAGCTGGAGCTTATACAGAACTTTTTCTAGTAGATGGAAAAAAAGAATTACATGATAAGTCGCTCGAAAAATTAGAACAACTGCTGTCTTATTCTTTTGAACGCATTCATAAATCATATTTACTAAAGATGTCTGAGGTCAATGAAATTATTGTAGAATCTGGAAGCAAGTATATAGCTGAGCTAAAAAATGGAGAACGGATTCCTATCGGAAGAACAAAGTACAAAGACATCAAAGCAAAGTGGCTTTAAATATTTAGTTGAGATACTAAATTTGATTTCCTACTTCTCTCCTACATTGTCGCATACAAAGTGTTCTATTAATAGTGTTGAGAAAGCTTTCGCGAAAGCAAAAAACAAAAGAAGACTTATCAAAGCTTTTATTTGAATAGTGTTTTTATGCCATTTTTGAGCTCGAAAATAGTTTTCACTTCTTTAAGATTTAATGGCTTATTAAAAACAGCAAGCTCATCCATCAAGCCAATATACCCTAAGCCTAACATAATTTTCCCTTTTTCTTCTTCCCAGGTAAAAGGGTCATTAACATCTTTTATAACACCTCTATGTTCACCATTTAGATATAATTTCAATCCAGATGTAGTCGTATTTACTTTTGAAAAAGTAATGGCGATATGTGTCCATTTCTCTTTCTCAAATGGAGGCAGATTTACTGTAACAGTGCGTTTTTTCCACTTTACTTCATCATTTTTATTTTCTGGATTCCAAACCTCTAAATCTCCTAGAGCTCCGAATCTAAATTTTCTAGGATCATGATCTGTGAAATCAACCCACAGAGCTGCATCATTGTATCTAGCATCTGTAATGCATATTGGGTCGCAATAACCTGGTGCTAAGTCTTTGTTGGGATCTAATCGCAACCAAAATGATATGGTACCGCTCCATGATTTACTATTGTATCCTACGTTTTTAAAAGCCTTATAAAAAATAGCAGCAGTATTTGCTTTTTTAAAATGAAGTGCATCACCTGTAATACCTTTATTTTTCGCCAAGACAACATCTGCACTATGTAAGCCAGACTTAGCATGAGATGCTTTTTTATAGTTTTCAGCTGTATAAATCTCTGCATCTCCTACAGCTACATCAGCAGATAGTTTTTCGTCAAAAGAACTATAGAACAGTACGTGATCTTTTAATTGATTGTTTTGCGAAAAAGAAATAGTTGTCATCAGTAAAATGAATACGCTTCTTATAATTAAATGCATCGTTGTTTTCATGATTTTTTGATTAATGGTTAATAAGTATAACACCTAGCCCACCTTACTGATGTATACTCCATTCAACAGCCGTATGTGCATGAATTTTCCCTGTGTCAAATATTGGAATGGTGACATCTAATTCTGAAATTAGAATAGGTAATTCGGTACAACCTAAAATAACCCCTTGTGCACCTTGTTTTTGTAATTCGTTTATAATCCCAATAATTTTCTGTTTTGAAGCATTGGTGAATTGCCCTTTGACTAATTCGTCATAAATGATATCATGAACAAGATGTCTATCATTTGTACCAGGAATCAAAACTTCGAGATCAAAATCATTTATTAATGTTTTAGTATAAAAATCTTTTTCCATGGTGAATTTCGTGCCTAATAATGCTATTTTCTTTAGACCTGATTTTTTAATAGATGGACCAGTGGTTGTCGCAATATGCATAAACGGAATACTCACATTTTCAGTGATATAATGACTTACTATATGTATGGTATTTGTACAAAGCAAAATGATGTCTGCTCCTGCCCTTTCTAATTGTAAAGCTGCTTGTTTCATAAGTTCTCCTATAGCTTCCCAATCGCCTTTAAAGGTGAATCGTTCTATATCTGCAAAATCAACGGATACCATAATACATTTTGCCGAGTGCGAATCTCCTAGTATATCTTTTGCTTTAGTGTTTAAAAACTCATAGTACAGTTTTGATGATTCCCAACTCATACCTCCTATCAATCCTATTGTCTTCATATTCATTGTTTGTATTACAAAGCTATCATGAATACGTTGGTATCTATAGTTCCGAAATTGAGATACATAAAATGTTAGCTGAAATAATTTCAATTAACATGTACAACCAACTATTCTATCTTTGTGTTTATGGAACTCAAATATTTCAGATTAATAAAAACAATTGCAGAAGAAGGGAGTATCGCTAATGCTACCGAACATCTGTTTTTAACACAGTCAGCTTTAAGTCATCAATTACGTGAATTAGAAGAACGTTTAGGCTTTAAAGTCTTTCACAGATCAAGAAATAAATGGGAATTAACCCAAGAAGGTTCCGAACTATATATATTGGCTAACAAGCTATTTACCTCAATTGATGAAGGCTTTAGCAATATAAAACATATCGTAGAAGGTTCAAGAGGTGCTATTAAATTGAGCGCCGAATGCCAATCATTTTTTCATAGTATTCCTGGCTTTATTCAAAAAATGGGAATACTCTATCCAGAGATTGACATTGATTTAACATTAGGGGTTACACATCAAACGATCTCGCAAGTAGCATCTAATGAGATAGATATTGCCATTGTAACCTCTAAACCTGCTTCTGAAGCATTAGAAAGTATAAAAGTATTTGAAGATGAGATTTTTGCTGTTATGCATAAAGAAAATCAACTCAATAATTTGGACTATTTAGAAGCTAGTCATTTTTCACACATACATCTATTGATAAACTCTTTTCCTTTGGAAGGTGTATCTGTGTATGAACACTTCTTAAAACCTAATAAAATCAATCCTAAAAAGATTTCAGCTATTCCATTTACCGAGATTACATTATCAATGATTGAGGCTAATATGGGTGTTACATGTGTTCCTAAGTGGCAATTAGCTTCTTTTAAGTTATCAAAAGAATTGGTATTTAAGCGTATTGGTCGAAGTGGTGTAAAAAGAAATCATTACTTAGTTGTAAAAAAGGAGCACAGAAATAAAAAGTATATCCACGATTTTATATCTAGTTTTATGGAAGATTTTTTGGAAACATAATTCATCTATAAAATGCTCTGAGTCTACTTATTTAATTTCTTGAGTGCATTTCTAGAACTCTTGCACCAATCACAACGTTCATTATCAGCCAACTTTAATGCTTTAGTATAACTTTGGATAGCCTCATTTTTTTGACCATTTTGACCATACGCTTCACCAAGAGAATCCCAGAGATTTCCATTATTAGGGAATATTTCAGTATTCAATTTGAATATTTCTATAGCCCATTGTACATGGCCTTTTACCTCCATGATTTCATTTTTTAGAATTCTATACCCAAGGCCGTTTAACTGTTCAGGACTCCTTAACTGATTCGCATATTGATCTTTAATCAATGAAGTGAGTTCATTTGATTTTGTGATATCATGAGATTTCATAAAACCGAACACGTTATTAAATAGATTTTTCTTAATAGGCTTTACTTGATATGATTCATTAAAAATAATTTTTTCAATGGGCCAAGCGACTTCCACTTCCCTACTACTAGCGTTTGTAAATAGAATAATCACAACATCTTCTTTTGGTACATAAAGATAGTCATGAAAAAACACGCGATTACCTCCATTATGACTAATGATTTTGGTATTTCTATCTGAACGGTAAATGGCCCATCCATATGCATAATAACTAGATTCTCCTTCGTATTCAAGTACATACGGCTTCGTTAATTTTTTAAACATTGATTCAGATAAAATTTTATTCGACTTTAATGCTTTGTACCATAGATACATGTCTCCGGTAGTTGAATGTATACCACCATTACCTTTTAAAGTCCAAGTAACGTCACCTTGTTTTTTATATCGTGTTATCATTGTCCCCATATCTATAAGGTTGCGCATATATCCATTCGCCACTTCTTCATGTTCCCATTGAGGAATTAAATATCCCGTATGGGTCATTCCTGCAGGAATAAACAAGTGATTCATCAAGAAGCTCTCATATTTATTCTCAGAAACGATTTCAATAATTCTGGCTAAAATGCTATAGCCAGCATTTGAATATCTATATTTTGATCCTGGTTCATGAAGTAATTGGGTTGCAAATAGGGCTTTGAAAAAACGTTTCATCGGGATGTCATCAAAATCACCATTACCAATAACATCTATAAGCCCAGATGAATGTG
Source organism: uncultured Dokdonia sp. (assembly GCA_937124495.1). Classification (GTDB taxonomy): domain Bacteria; phylum Bacteroidota; class Bacteroidia; order Flavobacteriales; family Flavobacteriaceae; genus Dokdonia. Next base: position 8,282 of record CAKZKZ010000962.1, read on the forward strand.
TTAATAATTGATGTATTGTGATATCTTTTTTGTCATTTGGAATCGTATGAAAAAACTTCTTC
>CAKZKZ010000963.1 GCA_937124495.1 uncultured Dokdonia sp.
AAGCCCATTAACGGAAAGTCATGATACATTTTTTGCGATGATGGTTGTGCTAGGGGTAGGTATAGTAATACTTTTTGATTCTGGAACTCGTGCGTTAATTGGTATTTTAATATAAACGGATTATTCTCCCAAAACACGACTTTAAATTCTGAAGTCTCTATACCTTGCACTTCTTCTAAAAACTCTTGTGCTTCATCAAATAGAAACAGAATTTTTAATGCAGGAAAATCGGTAAAGTATTGTTTGGTTTTAGTTTCTATCATACTTATTTAATCTTTGCCACTACAGTTTCAAACTTTTTGTAATTTACGGTAACACCATCATCTAAATCAAAAGTGATTTGCTTATCTGCCATATCTTTTAATTCGGTATCATACTCGTAGCACTCTTGCAGGTTTTTACGCAGTTGCTCTAACCTCTTCGCTTCTTGGGTGTTTAAACTAGCTTCGTTGCTTTTTAATAGGTTAATTTCTGAATCTATATTTTTTATATGCTCTAATAAATAATTAGCACGTATTTTTTCTACGGTAAAGGCATTCATTCTATGCATATAGACTAAGACTTGAAATGCCCCTTTTTTAGAAGCAAACAACCAATAAATCGGTTTTTTCTCATACATTTTACAATGGTATTTGTAAAAGTCTTTGACCAAGAATTTCTCTAAATCTTTGTTTAGGCACTCTTGTATAAAGTTGATGTTTTCGGTACGTGTTTCTGTATTCCAAACAACATCTAACAAATTATAAATTTGTTGTAGGGCATCATCTGGAAAATTACAGGCTGTGCCCATTAATGGTAAAATAGCATCTTCGTCTATAACAATACTACCATTGTTATAGCTGTAACTTTCTAGCTCCTCTTGGGTTGGGTTTGGATGTGCAATATTTAAACCTGGTTTATCTAAACGATAACGCCCCATAAACAGCCCAATAGCATAACTAATAAACTGGGATAATAATTCTGATTTTGAAACGGGTAAATCTGAAGCTATCAAAATTTGATCTATATTTAAAAGATCAGCTTTTTTTAAATCATCTCCAAATGTCGTAATATCTTTAAAATGAACATCTGGAAAAACTTCACTCTCTAACTCATATGTGTCTATAAAAAGCCTATTTAATTCTTCTTCATTACTATGAATTTCCTTAAAAACCTCAAACATAGACTTAGTCTTCGCTATAACGTCATCTTTTAAAATATTGTTATTCCCTATAAAATCTAATTTCTTAAAATTGGGTGAAACTTCATAATTATCATAAACATCTTTTGTCAAAGTAATACAAGTTTCTGCCAAAATATTGATTGAATTTAAAGTGCTTTTATTCGGAATAATTACAGGAACAGCAGCGATATTTTCAACCTGATAGTTTAAAGTTGGATTAAGAATCCCTAAGATATAGTTCCCTACCTTCGAAGATAAAAGTGAAGTAATTAATTTAATTTTATCATTATCATCTAAAAATAGTCCTGAACCAGCGACATCCCATATATATCCTTTTGGAAAATATCTAGAAACAAGAGACAAACTAATATAAGACCAAGTAACATATTCTTTGAAATAATAGTCGCTGAATTGAGCCTTACCTCTTGTAAAATCTTGCCCTTCTTTACTAAAATTAACAATATGCTCTTGATTACCATACCATTTGCAACTTTCACCTCCTTTACTATAGCCTACCCAGTACTTTTCTTTATAGTCCCCTGACAGAAAAACCTCAACATTAACATTAATTTTTCGAACATCAACCTCAAACCAAGATCTTACAAATTTCTTATTATCTCCAGTAATCATTCCTTGAAAAATCGTAGCTATATCTGAAATACTCTGATTCTCAAAAATTTTATACCCTGATTCTCCCACCCAATAAGCGATTGTTGCTCCTGGAATTGACAGAAATTTTTTCTGATTCTTTTTGTATACTTTAGATCTTCTCAAAAAACACTTTTCTTTTTCATGAAGACCAAACGCATCTCTTGCATCAATAAAAACACCTAAACTATCAGCTACTTTTTCTTTTTTTAAGACAAAAGCAACCGATTGAACAATTTTAGAATTTAACTCCTTAAATACATGTAGACCTAAGTGAATAAGGTTTTCAATTTTAAATTTATTTAGTAATTCCATTCTCAATTCATCGTATGATGAAATAAACATCCAACTCTGTTGATTAATTGCCGATATATAACCGAGATTTAAACATAACTCGTTTGATGTTTCTATGAATACGGCAAACAAATCTGTTTTAGATTTTGGATAAAAATTAAAGACGTAATCTTTTAATACTTTATTCATGTTTGACCTATGCATATAAGGTGGATTTGCTACAACTGAAGTATATTTTTTAGTCAATAATAATAAAACAGGAATGTAATTTTTAAGTTTAGGATAAATCGTTTCAATATTAAAATCTCTAAACTCACTATTTTTTATTTTGTTAAAACGTACTTCAATATAATTTCTCGCTTCTTCACTAATATTAAGTTTCATTACAGAACCTAAATTCTTCGCTTGTTTCATTAAGCGCAATGCAGCGTCTAATTCTTCTATATAATCTGCACCATCTTCACTTAAAAAATCTTTAATTTCTTGTAAGCTAAAATCTTCTGCTTCTGGCATAGCATACACATTTGGCAACCAGTCTTTTTTCCAAATAGTAGGATATACTTTTGCTGCTTTTAGTAAAATAGCAAAGGTGGCGAGTTGTGCAGCTCTATCGTCTATGTCTAAACCAAACAAATTGTTTTTTAAAATAGATTCTATCGCTTCTTCTGGCGTGTAGTATTCTTCTAGGTACATTTTGTAGATAAGGTCAAAACCTTCTACTAAAATGTGTCCTGATCCTGCTGCTGGGTCTATTAGTGTTAAGTCTTCTACGTTGTTAATAAGATCTCTCGACTGGGCTCGAGATGACAAACCGTTCTCGACTCCGCTCGAACTGACGGCTGTTTCATCAGACTCGTTTTCTACCAAATATTTCATTTGATCTTTTAAGGCCGAATTTGGGTGTTTGTCTAACCAAATTTTACCTGCTGTATTTTCTACCATGTATTTTACAATCCAATTGGGTGTAAAAATTTGTGTTGCTGCTGGTATGTCTTTGGCTTCTGCTTTCTTTCCTTTATTAAAAGACTTAAAAACTTCATCTTTCTTTTCAGAAATATAAAATTGATACAACCAACCAATGAGTTCTACTTTTTGGTAGTCTTCATCATTTATAGCATCTGTGGTATTTAATAAATGTAGAAAACCATCGGTTTGCAACATATTATCTGGCAGTAACAACTCGGTATAATCATCTATTTTACCAAAAACACGTTGCAGCGTTTTATGACTGTGGCAATAACCTTTAATTAATATGGCAAAGGCTTCTTGGTCTTTGCTGTAATCGGTTAGTATTTTTTGTAATCTGTTTTTTTCTTCAGTAGTTAAAAAATCACTTTTCCCTTGTCTTGCTTTTTGTAAAATAATTGGTGTATGTTCTAAACCTTCTGCATCTTCAAGCTGTGGTTCTTCATACCCATTTTTCACTAAAATACGCAAAGCCATAATACGGTTAAACCAGGTATAAGCAGCTTCCTCTACAACCACTTCAATACCCTTGTTTTTAATGGCAACCTCTAGTGATTTCCATAAATTAGGCACTGAAGGATCATCAAAAACGGCACCTCTAAAACTATAACCACCAGATACTTTTTCTGGCTGTTCTAAAACCTCTCCTTTAGCATTAAATCCCCAATACAATAGTTTTTTGGCAACACCTTGCATTAGTATTTTACGAGACTCTTGTGCAAACGTTTTTGTATTCATTCGTTATTTTATGATGATGTTTTTCTTGTCGTTTAATAATTGTAGCATTTCTCTACGTAATTTTAATAGGTAAGCCTCTAATTCTAGTTCTGTTGTAATGGTAGAAATACCTTTGGCTACATAGTATATTGAAGATTCAGCTACTTTGCTGCCTTCAGCAACAGGAGTGGCTTTAATTATTTTTTCTAACTCGGTGGCTTTAAAGTTTCCTACTTCTAAATATTTATTTTTTAGACCAGATAATGAGGTTAAGTTTTTAATTCCTCCTAAAGTGTATTCTTTATCGCTGTACACATTTTTAGCCACTTTGCGTTTACCTGCTTCGTCTTCTAATTCTTTAAAAACTGCCTCATAAGCCTTTACCGTTTTATCCTTTAGCTCTTTAATTTTAGATGTGATGGCGTTTTCTAATTCCTCATGAGCTTTTACAATATGCCTGAAGGCTGTTCTTGGATCTTCTAAGGTGAAAAAGTGATTTATCTTCTTTACTTTTTCTAAATCATCTTCTGCTAAGAGTTTAAAATTATCATTATTAACACTTACAAAAGATTTAATTTCGGTGTATTTCGTTAATCCATTAGCAGCAAATTCTTCCATTGCTTTTGCATTGTCTACCAATTCTTTTAACTGTTCTTGATCTTCAGTAATGATGCGAAATAGTTTTTTAAGATCTGCAATGTGAATTAACTGATTCAATTCCTTTTTTACTTTCGTAAAGCAAGCACCAAAAGCATATTTACTATAATTAGATTCTAAACTAGAAAAGTTTTGCTCTCTTTTAGTTAAGATATGTTGAAGCGTATCGAATAATTTATTCTGATCTGTTTTTATCTGATCACCAGTAAGGGTTTCATTAAATATATTTTTATAAGCTAATAGCACATTGTCTAGTGTTTCCTGTTCTATTTCTTCACTAGAAACGACTTCGCAAGAGGTTCTTTCGGCTGTAGACACTGCTTTGTTTATAAAGTCAACTCGGTTATAGCGTTCTTTACCCTTATACTTGAACTCTCGTTTCTTTTTCTTTTCTAAGTGAACCAAAATATCTAATACCGCCTCAAAACGCCAACCAAAAGGTTCTTTTTCAAAATGTTTAATTAAATCGTGAACTGTAATTTGGTTGTTATTAAGCGTAATAAAATCATCGACCATTTGTTCTGCAGGCTCTAAGTTGTCCATTAAGACTTGAGTATCTGCAACCGATTTTTTTAATTCTTGTTGTGTACGTGCATAACCTGTAGATAAATGGTGATTTTTATAAATCCCTTTTAAATGCGCCTCTATAACATTGGCAAAACGATCTGCTGGCGAACTTCCATTGATGTCGCTAGACTCTAAAATAGTATTTTGAGAGACATAGCGCGTTTCTGCAAAATTTGCCTTAATACTATTTACTATTTTATCCTTTAACTGATTGTTTCTAATTTTAAAGTTTTCATTGGTTCTAGATCTACTACCTGATCCACCAGTTGGACTATTTAAAAAATACTTATTGGTTCTGCAATACCAATCGAATTCTTTTTTAAGGGTTTCATCTGCATTAAACCATTCGTTAACCGCAACAATAACTTCTTTTTTATTAACGTCTAAGGCTTTTTGTTCTAATGGTGTATTATCTGATAGTAATACGGTAATATCAAAATCACCATTACGTAAAAATTCTCTTCCTTCTACACTATACCCAATTTTGAAGTCGTTTTGACCAAAAGTGAATTTATTAGACAAGTTTATTATAGGTCTAAATAAAGCATCAAAAGTTGTGTATTTATCGTCTAAAGCTAAGGTTTGATTTTTAATCATGTGTTGCACATCTATTTCATCCTCATTAAAGAAGAAATAACTTCCTTTTTCTTCTCTAATAATACTTTCTTCTGACAGTTTTGTAATCACTTCTGAAATTTTCTTTTGAAGTTCCTTTTTATTCTGGTCCAAGGCATCCATAAGTAAGACTCCTAAATTCTCTATGTTAGAAGGAAAGGTTTGACGTTGATTTTCTAATAAATTAGAAATCATAAACAATACTTTTACCACACGTTTCGCAAAGGGATTCTTTTGCACGAATGGTATTTCCAATGCGTTTTGTATGGCCTTATAGCCTCTGTTAGTTAAGTTCGTTTCTAACGACTTGTTATAAAAGGCATCAAAAGGCATAAAACCACCAACTTCATCATCAGCGTGTTCCTTGGCTGTAAAGTGGGTAATCCCTAAAATGGAACGCTCGTTGTCTTTTACTTGTTTAATAACAAATTGCAATTGTTGAAATGCTTCAAATACGTGTGCAATAAGCTTGAATTGATAGGGTACAAAAGGATACCCAATGATAAATTCATCCTCAGATTTATAACCTTTATATAAATCGTGGTTAATTTTAAACTGATTATCTATATAGTCTTTATTATCATGATACAAATTGGTTAAATATTCTGTACCCTTACTGTTTTTATCTAAGACTCTACGTTGCGTAATGTAAGAGGCATCGTTACTCTGTAACGAAATACGTGTATCAAAACGCCCTAGAATTTTACCAAATTCATCTTGCACATCTGTAACTCCATCGGCTCCTATAGAAACTTCATCTAAGGTTTGTTGTGCTGTACAGGCAATCCAAACTTGGTTGTTACAATCGTTACTAACACGTTCGATAATATTTTGAAAGTTTAGTAGTATTTCTTTGTTTGTACCTACATATTGAGATACCTCATCTACTAAAAACAATAAACGGTAGTTTGCATCTTTTCCTTTTAAAAACTCTTGTAATTCTGGAATCAACGTAGCACTTATACCTACTTTAAAATTTTCTGAATTAGACAATTTAGCATGTAATGATACTTTATCTAATTCTGGAATAAACTGTTTCGCAATCTCTAATATATCATCCAATTGAAAAGCAGCAGCATCTGCCGCGTCTGTTGCCCAATTGAAGCCAGTTTCTTCTTCTACTTTTATTTTGAAATCTTCAAAAACACCTTTTTTATCTAATTGCTTTTCTAATAAAACAGCAAGAGGAATATCATTTGAATTATACCCTCTAAATTTATTGAACATGTGCAAGAAGATGCGAGTAAGACGTTCTTGGCTTCCATCATCGGTTTCATCCTCCACATTAAACATAATGTTGTCTGAATTCGAACCTTGTGCTTTTTTCTTTAACAATCTTAGATTACTAACGGTAATCTCTTGATTATTGCCAGCATCCATGGCATCATATTCATTTTCTAAAGCTTTTTCAAAAGCCTCAAAAGCAACTTCTGTTGTATTTACATCCAACAAATAATGGACATACTTAATAAAATGCGATTTACCCGAACCATAATACCCATTGATCCAAATACCAGATTTACCCGATTTTTTATTTAAAACCGTATCTACAATGAGATATAATTTTTCAATTAACTCTTTAGTAAAAACATACTCCTTTATTTCTGCTTTTATAGTCTCTTTATCCTTATTGCTAACTACAACTGCAGGATTAATATCTCTCTCAATACGTCTTGCGTAAATATCTTTTAATAACATGTATTTATTGGTTGATTAGTTTAATAGCTCTGTATAAATTTTCATCTTTTAATAATCCAAAAAGGGAATAATACTCTTTGGCTTCACCAGGATAAAACATAATGAGTTTATATCCTTTTACATACTTTTCAAAATTGTTAAAAAAGCGACTTGCTCTTATGTATGGAAACGCATTTCCAAAACCTTTTATAAACACATAAGATCTTTGAAAAGAATCTTCAATTTTTAAATGCGCTTGTATTTTATTATTTAAAAACTCTAAAAATCGAGTATCATACGCATCTTTAAATAAAGACTTATCAACTGCCTCTGGTTTATTATTTTCGTGAATGGTGTAAAAATCGAACTTGTTAGATTTAGCAAATTTCTCTTGTTTCAAATAGCTGATAAATTCTTCGTAAATATCCAATACAATAACATCTAAATAGATTGTAGGGCGATGTAATCGATTTTTAATATCTAATATTTCTGCATCTATTTCATATTCCTTTTCGGCATTATACATATACATGTATGCTGGAAAAAATAAATTTCCAGTTTCATAATCTTTAAAATCATCATTTGCCAATTGGGTATATAATTCTGCTATTGTCATTTGCTATTTTTTATTTAAAACAAGCTTCTAAAAACCAAGATTCGTTATTTTCTTTAAAATAAGCCCAAAACATTGGGTTAACATTTACTGGTTGATGAAGCTTTTTTTTGGTTAACAAACCTGCATCTTTAATGGCTGTTCTATATTGTGTATTTATCTTTCTTATAGTGGTTTCAGACCAATTTTCTACGTCCTCTGAAATAGACGATAATTCGTCTAATCGCATTTGAATATCGTAGTCTGTTAATTCCGCGCCCAATATTTGTTTTTTTACTGTGACTTGAAAGTGCAAATCGAACGCAATAGGATATGTTTTTAAACAAACATAAAACAGTGCCAGTTTTGATTCCGGGTCGTTAACACATTGAAAAAAATCCCAGAAATGATGAGACATGGTTTTATGTCGTCTTATAATTTCTGAAACAATTCTTTTTCTTGCTGATAAAGTTGTTATTGCAAGAATCTTGTTCTCTTCAATATCATTCTTAATTATTTCTTCAAAATCTTCTTCAAGCAAATAGGGCTTGAGGTTAGAAAACTCATTAAAGAATATTCCACCTGCCGTAAAGTTAGCGTCGTATTTTTGCTTATTACTTGCCATTAATTAATTCTCTAAACGTTATTGTGTTTCCAAATTTAACGCCATAAATCTTTGAATAGCATTCACGACCATTAATTTTAATTGATCTATATATCTGTAGCACTATTAATAATTATATGTAATTGATTTATACGTTCTTTTAATTTTTAAGATTATTGAGCAAACTTAAATTATATAATTGCAGTGTTTCTGCATTAATGATAGGAAGCCACACTTTTGTGTAACCTATTCTTTATAGTACTTTTAAAGTGTTCAGGAGAAATAACTACTATTTCTTCACCAAAGGAAAGAATAAGTTTCTCTAATTCAAAGTTGGGGATTACCTCTAAAGACACATAAATAAAATCATCTGTTATATCCTTTTTCTTCTGTGAACCGTGTAGCGGCTTTGTTTCAATATAGGGCCATAATTTCTTTGTTATTTTTAACGATATAATTTCTGGAGCTCCTTCTTTTAAGCTAACTCCTATTACATCTTCAAAATACTCTTCAAAATCAATAGTAGTATCTTGATATGGCTTTGCTATTTCTTTTATAGATTGTATTCTATCTAGCGCATAGTTAGTTAAATTATCATAACTTGAATTACGACCCAACAAAAACCATCTAGAATTGAACTGTTTTAAATGATAAGGAAAAAAAATGGAAGTAATTTCATCTTTCTCAAAAGGCTGGTATACTATTTCTAAAACCTTTTTATAACTTATTGCATTAAAAATAGGTTCTAAAAATTC